>NZ_JBHXJG010000011.1:0-55179 GCF_042723425.1 Streptomyces sp. NPDC058375
AGTCAACGCAGCAGTCAGCGCATCGGCCGGCGGCTCAGCCCGGCAGCCCCAGCTCCCGGGCGATCAGCATCCGCTGCACCTCGCTCGTCCCCTCGCCGATCTCCAGGATCTTCGAGTCGCGCCACATCCGCGCCACCGGGTACTCGTTCATGAATCCGTACCCGCCGTGGATCTGCGTCGCCTCGCGCGCGTTGTCCACCGCGACCGTCGAGGAGTACAGCTTCGCGATCGCCGCCTCCTTCTTGAACGGCTCGCCCGCCACCAGCCGCGAGGCCGCGTCACGCCAGCCCACGCGGGCCATGTGGGCGCGCATCTCCATGTCGGCGATCTTGAACTGGATCGACTGGTTCGCGCCGATCGGCCTGCCGAACGCGTGGCGCTCGGCCGCGTACTTCACCGACTCGTCCACGCAGCCCTGCGCCAGGCCCGTCGCCAGGGCCGAGATCGCGATGCGGCCCTCGTCCAGGATGCGGAGGAACTGGGCGTAGCCCCGGCCCTGTTCGCCCAGGAGGTTCGCCGCCGGGACGCGGACGTCGGAGAACGACAGCTCGCGGGTGTCGGAGGCGTTCCAGCCGACCTTCGAGTACGGGGCGGCGACCGTGAAGCCGGGGGTGCCGGATGGGACGATGATCGCGGAGATCAGGGGGCGGCCGTCCTCCTTGCGGCCCGTCACCGCCGTGACCGTCACCAACTCCGTAATGTCCGTGCCCGAGTTGGTGATGAAGCACTTCGAGCCGTTGATCACCCACTCGTCCGTCGCCTCGTCCAGCACCGCTGTCGTCCGCGTGCCGCCCGCGTCCGAGCCGCCGTCCGGCTCGGTCAGGCCGAACGCGCCCAGCGCCTCTCCCGCGCACAGCTTCGGCAGCCACTGGCGCTTCTGCTCCTCCGTGCCGAAGAGGTGGAGCGGCATCGCGCCCAGCGAGACCCCGGCCTCCAGGGTGATCGCCACCGACGAGTCGACCCGGGCCAGCTCCTCCAGGGCGATCCCGAGCGCGAGATAGTCGCCGCCCATGCCGCCGTACTCCTCCGGGAACGGCAGCCCGAACAGGCCCATCCGGCCCATCTCGCGCACGATCTCGTACGGGAATTCGTGGCGCTCGTAGAAGTCGCCGATCTTCGGCGCGACCACGTCGTGCGCGAACGCCTCGACCGTGCGGCGCAGTTCCTCGTGTTCGGCGGTCAGCCGGTGGTCCAAAGGCATGGGTCTGCTCACTCCTTGTGGGAGGCGGAAGAAGGGGGAGGGGTCAGGGCGCGGACCGTGCGGGATGGGCTCGGCCGGCCCAGGTGTTCGGCCAGCCAGACGCTGGTGGCGGTCAGTTCGGCCAGGTCGACGCCCGTCTCGATGCCCAGGCCGTCGAGCATCCAGACCAGGTCCTCGGTGGCCAGGTTGCCCGTGGCGCTCTTCGCGTACGGGCAGCCGCCCAGGCCGCCCGCCGACGCGTCGACCGTGCTCACCCCGTGCTGGAGCGCCGCCAGGGTGTTCGACAGGGCCTGGCCGTACGTGTCGTGGAAGTGGACGCCGATCGCGGGCGTCGGGACGGCGGAATCGTTCAAGGCGGTCAGCAGCGCCGTTACGTGGCCCGGCGTCGCCACCCCGATCGTGTCGCCCAGCGACAGCTCGTCGCAGCCCAGGTCCATCAGCGCCTTGGCCACCTTCACCACCTGCGCCACCGGCACCGCGCCTTCCCAGGGGTCGCCGAAGCACATCGACAGGTACCCGCGAACGTGCACCTTGTCGGCCTTCGCCCGGGCCACCACCGGTTCGAACATGGCCAGCGACTCGTCGACCGTACGGTTCAGGTTGCGGGCCGCGAACGTCTCCGTCGCCGAGCCGAACACCGCGATCGACCGCGCCCCGAGCGCCAGCGCCCGGTCCAGCCCGCGCTCGTTCGGGACCAGGACGGGGAGGGACACGTCGCCCACGTCCGCGATGTCGCCGAGGAGCGGGAACAGCGCCTCCGCGTCCGCCAGTTGAGGCACCCACTTCGGGTGAACGAAGCTCGTCGCCTCGATGGTGGTGAGGCCCGCCACCGCCAGGCGGCGGATGAACTCCGCCTTCACCTCGGTCGGGACGGTCTCCTTCTCGTTCTGGAGGCCGTCACGTGCGCCCACCTCGTGGATGCGGACCCGGGAGGGCAGGCCGGGGGCCGGCACCTTCATGGGGAGTCCGTGTGCGCTCATGCGTCCTCCCCCTCGGCCGCCGGGACCACGACCGCCAGGATCTGGTCCATCGCCACCGTCGCGCCCGCCGTGACGTCCAGCTCCGTGACCGTCCCCGCGTGCGGCGCGGAGATCACGTGCTCCATCTTCATCGCCTCCACCACGAGCAGGCTCTGACCTGCCTCGACCTCGTCCCCGACGGCCACCTTCACCACCGTGACCGTGCCCGGCATCGGCGCCGCCAGCGTGTCCGCCCCGCTCCGGCCCGCGCCGCTCAGGGACGCCTCCACGGGGTCGTGGTCCTGGACGTGCCAGGCGTCGCCGTCGCGGCCGAGCCAGTCGCCGGAGCGGTGGAAGTGGCCTACCATTCCGTCGAGTTCGACGGTGACCCGGTCGGCCGTGACCGTCGCGCCCGCCGGGGCCCCGTACGTCACCGGGTCCGCGCCCGGTACCCGCAGCGGGAACACCAGCGGCACCCGCACACCCCCCGTCCGCCACCCGCTCGGTACCGAGAACGGGTCCGTCCAGCCCCCCGCGTCCGGCCGGGGCGCCAGCGCCTCACTCCGCACCGCCGCAGCCGCCGCGTACACCTCGTCCGGTACGCCGTCCGGCACCAGGCCCTCCGCCTCGCGCTCCACCAACCCCGTGTCCAGGTTGCCGGAGACCACGTCCGGGTGGGCCAACAGGCGGCGCAGGAAGCCCGCGTTGGTCGAGACGCCCAGGATCACCGTGTCCGCGAGCGCCGCCCGCAGCTTGCGGATGGCGGTCGCGCGGTCGGGGCCGTACGCGATGACCTTCGACAGCATCGGGTCGTACAGGCTGCCCACCGGCACGCCCTCGCTGAGCCCCGAGTCCGTCCGCACCCCGCCGCCCTGGGGCTCGCGCAGCGCCAGCACCGTACCGCCGGAGGGCAGGAAGCCACGGGACGGGTCCTCGGCGCAGACCCTCGCCTCGATCGCCCAGCCGGTGAGTGTGATGTCCTGCTGTGCGTACGGGAGTTGCTCGCCCGCCGCCACTCTCAGCTGCCACTCCACCAGGTCCAGGCCGGTGATCAGCTCGGTCACCGGGTGCTCGACCTGGAGGCGGGTGTTCATCTCCATGAAGTAGTACGAGGACGGGTCGTTGCCCGGGACGATGAACTCCACCGTCCCCGCGCCCGCATACCCGCAGGAGCGCGCCGCCTGCACGGCCGCCTCGCCCATCGCCGCCCGGGTCTCCGCATCCAGCAGGACGCTCGGCGCCTCCTCGATGATCTTCTGGTGGCGGCGCTGGAGCGAGCACTCGCGCTCGCCCAGGTGGATCACGTTGCCGTGGGCGTCCGCCAGCACCTGGATCTCGATGTGGCGCGGGCGGTCGATCCACCGCTCGACGAGGAGGGTGTCGTCGCCGAAGGAGGCGCGGGCCTCCCGTCGCGCCGCCGCGATCTCCTCGCCCAGCACCGCCGCGTCCCGGACCAGGCGCATGCCCTTGCCGCCGCCGCCCGCGGAGGGCTTCAGCAGGACCGGGGTGCCGATCTCCCGTGCTGCCGACTCCAGTTGGGCGTCGGTCAGCCCGCTGCCGGACGAGCCCGGGACCACCGGAACCCCGGCCGCCGAGACCGTCTCCTTCGCCCGGATCTTGTCGCCCATCAGCGAGATCGCGGAGGCGGGCGGGCCGATGAAGACAAGGCCCGCTTCCGCGCACGCCTGCGCGAACTCCGCGTTCTCCGCCAGGAATCCGTACCCCGGATGGACCGCCTGCGCGCCCGTGCGGCGGGCCGCCTCCAGGAGCGCCGGCACGTTCAAGTAGCTCTCGGCGGCCGGCGGCGGGCCGATCCGTACCGCCGTGTCCGCCTCCCGTACGTGCCGGGCGTCCGCGTCCGCGTCGCTGAAGACCGCGACCGAGCGCACTCCCAGCTCTCGCAGGGTCCGGATCACCCGGACGGCGATCTCGCCGCGGTTGGCGACCAGCACGGTGTCGAACATCGTCGTCATCTGTTCCTCACATCCGGAAGACGCCGAAGCCGGGACCGGCCGGGTCCTTCTGCGGCAGCGGGGCGTTGGCGCAGGCCGTGAGGGCGAGGCCCAGCACCTGGCGGGTGTCCACGGGGTCGATCACGCCGTCGTCCCAGAGCCGGGCGGTGGCGTAGTACGCGTTGCCCTGGGTCTCGTACTGGGCGCGGATCGGGGCCTTGAACGTTTCTTCGTCCTCGGCGCTCCAGTCGTCGCCGAGCTGGTCGCGCTTGACGGTGGCCAGCACGGAGGCCGCCTGCTCGCCGCCCATGACGGAGATCTTGGCGTTGGGCCACATCCAGAGGAAGCGCGGGCTGTAGGCCCGGCCGCACATCGAGTAGTTGCCCGCGCCGTACGAACCGCCGACCACGACCGTCAGCTTCGGCACGCGGGTCGTGGCGACCGCGGTGACCATCTTGGCGCCGTGCTTGGCGATGCCCCCGTGCTCGTAGTCCTTGCCGACCATGAAGCCGGAGATGTTCTGGAGGAAGACGAGCGGGATGCCGCGCTGGTCGCACAGCTCGATGAAGTGCGCGCCCTTCTGGGCCGACTCGGCGAAGAGGATCCCGTTGTTCGCGACGACGCCGACGGGGTGGCCGTGGATGCGGGCGAAGCCGGTGATCAGCGTCGTACCGTACTCCGCTTTGAACTCCTGGAAGCGTGAGCCGTCGACCACGCGGGCGATGACCTCGCGTACGTCGTACGGCGTCCGGGAATCGACCGGCACCGCCCCGTAGAGGCCCGCCTGGTCCACCTTCGGCTCCTCGGCCGGCTCGACCGGCCAGGGGAGCGGGGCGCGGTCCGGGAGGGTCGCGACGATGTTGCGGACGATCCGCAGGGCGTGCGCGTCGTCCTCCGCGAGGTGGTCGGTGACGCCGGAGATACGGGAGTGGACCTCGCCGCCGCCCAGCTCCTCCGCCGTGACGACCTCACCGGTCGCGGCCTTCACCAGCGGCGGGCCGCCGAGGAAGATCGTGCCCTGGTTGCGGACGATGACGGCCTCGTCGCTCATCGCCGGGACGTACGCCCCGCCCGCCGTGCAGGAGCCCAGCACCGCCGCGATCTGCGGAATGCCGGCCGCCGACATGCGGGCCTGGTTGTAGAAGATCCGCCCGAAGTGGTCCCGGTCGGGGAAGACCTCGTCCTGCATCGGCAGGAAGGCGCCGCCCGAGTCGACCAGGTAGAGGCAGGGGAGACGGTTCTCCAGCGCCACCTCCTGCGCGCGCAGGTGCTTCTTCACGGTCATCGGGTAGTACGTGCCGCCCTTGACGGTCGCGTCATTGGCGACGATCACGCACTCACGGCCGGATACCCGCCCGATGCCCGCGATGACGCCGGCGGCGGGGGCCTGGTCCCCGTACATCCCGTTCGCCGCCAGGGGGGCCAGCTCCAGGAACGGCGAACCCGGGTCGAGGAGGGCGTCCACCCGGTCCCGGGGGAGCAGCTTGCCGCGCGCCTCATGGCGGGCCCGCGCCTTCTCACCCCCGCCCAGCCGCGCCGTGGCGAGGCGTCCCGCCAGGTCGTCGGAGAGCGCGCGATGCGCCGCCTCGTTGGCCTGCCAGGCCTCCGAGACGGGATCGGCCGCGCTCACCAGGACCGGTGCCTGCTGCATCGTGTCGAGCCCCCTTGCCCGTACCGCAGTGGTGAAAGCGTTGACGTGCTGTTAATGAGCGTTAACGCGTTTCCCTCAGGTTAACGAGCGCTAACGACCCTGTCTAGAATGAATCCTCATGAGCACCCATGCCGCCGCCCGCGTCGCGGCCCCCACCCGCCGCGAGCAGATCCTGCGGGAGGCCGCCCGCCTCTTCGCCGAGCGCGGCTTCCACGGTGTCGGCGTCGACGAGATAGGCGCCGCCGTCGGGATCAGCGGCCCCGGCCTCTACCGCCACTTCCCCGGCAAGGACGCGATGCTCGCCGAACTGCTGGTGGGCATCAGCGAACGCCTGCTGGAGGGCGGCCGGCTGCGGGTCACGGAGGACGCGGCCCGGGGCGACGGCTCCCCGGAGGCCCTCCTGGACGCGCTCATCGAGGGCCACATCGACTTCGCCCTCGACGACCGCCCCCTGATCACCCTCCACGACCGCGAGCTGGACCGGCTGCGCGACACGGACCGCAAGCGGGTGCGGCGACTCCAGCGGGAGTACGTCGAGGTCTGGGTCGGCGTCGTCCGCGCTCTCTACCCGTCGCTGCCCGAGAACCGGGCCCGCGTCACCGTGCACGCCGTCTTCGGCCTGCTGAACTCCACCCCGCACCTGGCCCGCCCCGACACCCTGCCCGGCCGCGCGGCGACCGCCGCCCTGCTGCACCGACTGGCCCGGGGCGCCTTCGCCGCCGCGGAACCCTCCTGAGCAGCGGCTTCTCTTCCGGGTGACCTCCGGTTCCGGGCAACCACGGACGCGGTACGTACGTCTGTCCGGTCAACACGCAACGAATCGGGGAGCCGAACGATGGCCGTCTCACTGGGCGAAGAGATCATGCTGCTGTCGCTGGACGACACGACCGGCGCGGCGAAGGGGGAGTCCGCCGCCCGCTGGGGCGTCGCGGCCGGCATGCTCCTGGAGCTGGTCATGGCGGGCCGCGTCACGGTGAAGGGCGGCCGCGTCGAGGTCTTCGACCCGTCCCCGACGGGTGACCCGCTCCTGGACGGACGGCTCGACCGGCTGGCGCGCTGGGTCCACGAGACCTCCAGCAGCCGCAAGGTGGTGGCCTGGCTGACCCGGGACCACGCCAAGGGCTCGCAGGACGTGGTGGACAGCCTCGTCGCCCGCGGCCTGGTGACCGAGGAGAAGCACCGGGCCCTCGGCGTCTTCCCCGTGCGCCGCTACCCGGAGGCAGACGGGACCGTCGAACGGGAGCTGCGCGCCCGGCTCGCCGCCGCGGTGCTGCACGGGGCCGAGCCGGACGCCCGCACCAGCGCGCTCGTCGCCCTGGTGCACGCCACGGGGATGCACCCACAGGCGTTCCCCGGCCTGCCGAAGAAGCAGCTTGCCCCGCGCATGGACGAGATCGCCGACGGCCACTGGGCGGGCGCGAGCGTGCGCGAGGCGATCCGGAACCTCCAGGCGGCGATCACCACGGTGACCGTGGTGACGGTGCTCTCGGTGGTCCCGTAGGACCCGGCTCCCGGGCCGCTGCCTCCCGCGTCGACGTGCCCCGCGTCGTTGCCCCTCCAGTCACCGTCTCTTACGCCACCGTCCCCTTACGTCACCGTCCCCTCACGTCACCGTCCCCTCACGTCACCGTCCCTCAGGTCGCCGTCCCTCAGGTCGTCTGCGTCAGGCGCCGGTGCGCCCAGGTCGCGAACGAGGTCGCCGGAATGCCGAGTTCACGCGCGAGCGCCGTCCGTTGATCAGGAACCGAGCAGAGTCCGCACACCGGACGGCACAATGGGCCCATGCCGATACCCAGCCGCGCCGCCCTCGTCGACCACCTCGTCCGTACGCGTATCGCGGGGGACGTCGCCACGCCCCGCGACAACAACCTCTCCCACTACCGCAAGCTCGCCAACGGCGACCGCCACTACTGGCTGGGCCTGGAGCTCGGCGACCGCTGGACCGACGAGCAGGACGTGCTCGCCGTGATGGCCGAGCGCTGCGGTGTCATCGACGACCCCGCGCACCGGCAGGGCCAGGACACCATCGACCCCGAGCTGACGGTCGACGCCCTGGAGCGGATGGCGGCCCGCCTGCGCAAGGCCGCCGACGCGCGCGAGCGGGTCCTCTTCGCCACCGGGCACCCCGGCGGCCTGCTGGACGTGCACCGGCAGACGGCCGACGCGCTGCGCCGGGCCGGCTGCGAGATCGTCCGCATCCCGTCCGGGCTGATCGCGGACGAGGGGCTGGTCGTCCAGTTCGCCGACGTCGCGATGCTGGAACGCGGGGCGACCCTCTGGCACACCCACTCCCCGGCCCCGATGGCCGCCATCCTGGACGCCACGGCCCATCTGGGCCGCCCGCTGCCCGACCTGGTCGTCGCCGACCACGGCTGGGCGGGCTGCGCGGGACAGCGGGGGCTGGACGCGATCGGTTACGCCGACTGCAACGACCCGGCCCTCTTCCTCGGCGAGTCGGAGGGCACCCTCCAGGTCACGGTCCCGCTGGACGACCACGTCACCGACCCGCGCTTCTACGACCCGATGACGGACTACCTGCTGCACGCGGCGGGGCTGCTGGAGGACGAAGAGCCCGCCGCGTAGAGGCTTCGGCGATGAGTTTCCGGCGCGGCGGGCGTCTGCCCTGACAACAGTCGGCGGAGACGAAGGGTGAGGGTCATGAAGTTCAGCACGACGATGTTCCAGGCCGGGAACAACACGGGCATCCAGGTGCCCGAGGACGTGGTAGAGGCCCTCGGCGCGGGAAAGCGCCCCCCGGTGAACGTGACCGTGAACGGATACGCGTACCGCTCGACGATCGCCCCGATGGGCGGGCAGTACCTCATCCCGTTCAGCTCCGACAAGCGCAAGGAGACCGGCATCGGCGGCGGGGACGCCATCGAGGTGGAGCTGACCGTCGACACCGCGCCCCGCACGGTGGAGCCGCCCGAGGACCTCGCGGCGGCGCTGGCGGCGGCCCCCGGCGCGGCGGAGGCGTTCGCGGCCCTCTCGTCCAGCCGCCAGAAGGCGCACGTGACCTCCATCGAGGGCGCGAAGGCGCAGGAGACGCGGGAGCGGCGGATCGCGAAGACGGTGGCGGAGCTGACGCCGTAGGAGGTCGGGGGCCACCGTAGGACGTCAGGGGCCGCCGCAGGACGTCAGGAGCCACCGTAGGACGTCAGGAGCCACCGTAGGACGTCAGGGGCCGGGGCGCCGCAGCCGCTGCGCCCGCCCCGGCGTCGGGTCCAGATAGACCCGCCGGATGGACGGGAACCGCTCGCGCAACTGGGCCTCCGCCGCCTCGCAGGCCCACTCGACCTCCGCGGCGGTGGCCATGTCCCGGAAGTCGATCTTCGCGGCGATGAGGATCTCGTCCGGCCCCTGGATCAGCGTGGTCAGCTCCAGGACCTCCACGATGTGCGGCACCGACAGCAGCTCCTCGCGCACGCCCGTGCGCATCGCCGGGGGCAGCGGCCGGCCGATGAGGAGCTGCGCGTTGGAGCGGCCCAGCACCCAGGCCACGTAGACGAGCAGCAGCCCGATCAGGCAGGACGCGATCCCGTCCCAGACGCCCGAGCCGGTGAGCTGCCCGCCCAGGAGGCCGCCCGCGGCCAGCAGCAGGCCGGTCAGGGCCGCCGAATCCTCCATCACGACGGCCTTCACCGCCGTGTCGGGGGTGTGGCGCAGGTAGTACGTGTCCGGCACCCGCAGCCGTGACGCCTCGCGCCGCACCTGCTTGACCCCGGTGCGCAGGGAGTAGCCCTCCAGGAGGAAGGCGACGGCCAGGACGATGTAGGAGATGAGCGGATCGCCCAGCTCCTCGCCCGCGACCAGCGTGTGCACCCCGTCGTAGATCGAGAAGACGGCCCCGCCGACGAAGGTGGCGATCGAGGCGAGCATCGCCCAGATGTAGCGCTCGGGGCCGTAACCGAGGGGATGGTCCTCGTCGGCCGGCTTCTCGCTCCGCTTGAGCGCGGCGAGGAGCATGACCTCGGTGACGGTGTCGGCGACCGAGTGGGCCGCCTCGGAGAGCATCGCGCTGGAGCCGCTGATCAGCCCGGCGACGGCCTTCGCCACGGCGATGCCGAGGTTGGCGACGGCCGCCACGATCACCGTGAAGGTGGACTCCCCACCATCCGTTTCACTGCCCGCTTTCGCGTCACTCATGGTGGGGAGTATGTCCGAGATGAGACTTCAGATGGTGCTCATCCCCGGGAACGCGTCATCCCCGGGAACGCGTCATCCCCGGGGAACGCGTCATCCCCGGGGAACGCGGACGACGCCTTCCTGGATGACGGTGATCGCGAGGCGTCCGTCGGCGGTGTAGATACGGGCCTGGCCCAGGCCGCGGCCACCGGAGGCCGAGGGCGACTCCTGGTCGTACAGCAGCCACTCGTCCGCCCGGAACGGCCGGTGGAACCACATCGCGTGGTCCAGGCTCGCCCCGACCACGTCCCCGACCGCCCAGCCGCCCCGCCCGTGGGCCAGCAGCACCGAGTCCAGCAGGGTCATGTCGGAGACGTACGTCGCCATGCAGACGTGCAGCAGCGGGTCGTCGGCGAGCTTGCCGTTCGTCCGGAACCACACCTGGGAACGCGGTTCACGCGCCTCGCCCACCGTGCCGAACGGCGGCGCGTCCACATACCGCAGGTCCACCGCCGCCCGCGCCTCGATCAGCCGGTCCACGACCCCCGGATCGCTGAAGCGGTCCGCATACCGGGGCAGCATCTCGGCGGCCGTCGGCAGGGTCTCCGGGTCCGGGGCGGCGGGCATGGGCGCTTGGTGCTCCAGGCCCTCCTCGTGACTCTGGAAGGACGCGGAGAGGTGGAAGATCGGCTGCCCGTGCTGGACGGCGACGACGCGGCGGGTGGTGAAGGACCGCCCGTCGCGGATGCGGTCGACGGTGTAGACGATGGGCGCGCCCGGGTCGCCGGCCCGCAGGAAGTAGGAGTGCAGGGAGTGGGCTCCCCGTTCGGCGGGGACGGTGCGGCCCGCGGCGACGAGCGCCTGGGCCGCGACCTGGCCGCCGAACACCCGGGGCACGACCGCGCTGCGGCTCACGCCCCGGAAGATGTCCCGCTCGATCTGCTCCAGGTCGAGCAGGTGGAGCAGATCGAGCAGGGGATCGGGACTCTCGTTCATGGAGGGAAGGTAATCCCTTACAGGCCCATGGACTTGGCGATGATCGACTTCATGACCTCGCTGGTGCCGCCGTAGATGCGGTTGACCCGGTTGTCCGCGTACAGGCGGGCGATCGGGTACTCGTTCATGAAGCCGTAGCCGCCGTGCAGCTGGAGGCAGCGGTCGATGACGCGGTGGGCGACCTCGGTGCAGAACAGCTTGGCGGAGGCGGCCTCGGCTGCCGTCAGCTCGCCGGCGTCCAGGGCCTCCAGCGCGCGGTCGGCGACGGCCTGGGCCGCGTCCACCTCGGCCTGGCAGGCGGCCAGCTCGAACTTGGTGTTCTGGAACGAGGCGACGGTCTTGCCGAAGACCGTGCGGTCCTGGACGTACTCCTTGGCGAACCGGACGGCGGCCGCGGCCTGGGCGTACGCGCCGAAGGCGATGCCCCAGCGCTCGGAGGCCAGGTTGGTGCCGAGGTAGCCGAAGCCCTTGTTCTCCTCGCCCATGAGGTCCTCGACCGGGACCTTGACGTCGACGAACGCCAGCTCGGCGGTGTCGGAGACCTTCAGGCCCAGCTTGTCGAGCTTGCGGCCGACCGAGTAGCCCTCGGACTTCGTGTCGACGGCGAAGAGGGAGATGCCGAAGCGGCGGTCGTCCTCGCGCGGGGCGGCGGTACGGGCGCAGACGATGACGCGGTCGGCGTGGACACCGCCGGTGATGAAGGTCTTCGACCCGTTGAGGACGTAGTGCGTGCCGTCCTCGGAGAGCTTGGCGGTGGTCTTCATCCCCGCGACGTCGGAGCCGGTGCCCGGCTCGGTCATCGCGAGGGCCCACATCTCCTCGCCGCTCGCGAACTTGGGCAGCCAGCGCTTCTTCTGCTCGCCGGTGGCCAGCATCTTGATGTACGGGAGGCCGAGCAGCGTGTGCACGCCGGAGCCGCCGAAGGAGACGCCCGCGCGAGCGGTCTCCTCGTAGATGACGGCTTCGTACTTGTGCGAGTCGATGCCCGCGCCGCCGTACTCCTCGTCGACCTCGATGCCGAAGATGCCCAGCTCACCGAGCTTGAGGTAGAAGTCGCGCGGCGCCTGGCCGGCGGCGAACCACTCGTCGTAGACCGGCACGACCTCGGCCGCGATGAAGGCGCGGATGGTCTCCCGGAACGCCTCGTGGTCCTCGTTGAATACCGTACGGCGCACGGGATGCCTCCTAGGTCGGCGGTCGATTCGCGGTAACTCGCGGAAACTCGCGGAACTTGGCTAAGCGCTTGCTCAGACTTCCTTCGAAGTTACCCGCCGGTTGTGGTCGCTGTCCAGGGTGATGCTCGGCACGCGGAGGCCGGTGGGGTCGGCGGTCGGGTCCGATTGTCAGTGGCGTGGGGGACTATCGGATGCAGACGGCGACGGTACGTATCGGGGGGCACGATGACGATCACGAACGAGCAGCTGGCGGGCCATACCCTCCTGGCCCTGCTGTACGAGGACGACTGCTTCCCGGACCACGTCCTGGACAAGGGCACGGCGGTCCTGGACGCCCGGCCCGCGAGGAGATGGGCGAGGCCTTCTGGACCATCGCCACGGCGTACGGCTTTGACGGACGCGGATCCAAAGGAGCTGATCGCCCGGCGTGATTGGTGACCCGTTCCCGGCTGACGGGCCCGGCGTCGGCGGCCGTGGGACGGTGAGAGGAGGAAGGTGTGGGAGTGAGGCTGGAGGACCTGGTCCGGCTGCGTCGGGCCCGTGACCGTATGGACCGCGAGTACGCCGAACCGCTCGACGTCCCCTCGCTGGCCCGCGACGCCCTGATGTCGGCGGGCCACTTCTCCCGCAGCTTCCGCGCCGCCTTCGGCGAAACCCCGTACAGCTATCTCATGACCCGCCGCATCGAGCGGGCCAAGGCGCTGCTGCGCCGGGGCGACCTGTCGGTCACGGACGTCTGCTTCGCCGTCGGCTGTACGTCGCTGGGCTCCTTCAGCTCCCGCTTCACGGAGCTGGTCGGGGAGACCCCGAGCGCCTACCGGGCCCGCCCCCACGACGCGGGCGAGACCATCCCGGCATGCGTCGCCAAGATGCTCACGCGACCGGTCAGGAATGGAGAAGCGGATCAAAGGCCCCGCCCGTAGCGTGAAATCCATGGACATCAAGCTCTCGCAGTGCTTCATCGCCGTCGACGACCACGACAAGGCGCTCGCCTTCTACCGCGACGCCCTGGGAATGGAGGTGCGCAACGATGTCGGATTCGAAGGCATGCGCTGGGTGACCGTCGGATCCCCCGCACAGCCGGACGTCGAGATCGTCCTGGAGCCCCCGCTCGCGGACCCGAACGCCCCGGAAGCCGACCGCCGGACCATGGACGAGCTGCTCGCCAAGGGCATGCTCCGCGGCGTCATCCTCTCCGCCGGGGACGTGGACGCGGCCTTCGAGAAGGTCCGCGCCGCAGGCGGCGAGGTGCTCCAGGAGCCGATCGACCAGCCGTACGGCGTCCGCGACTGCGCCTTCCGCGACCCCTCCGGCAACATGCTCCGCATCACCCAGGCCAAGAAGTAGTACCCGCCCCACCCGCCCCAGGGGCCGGAGCCCGGCAATTCGGGCCTCGGCCCCCGTGCACGGACACTAGGCTCCGCGCACCAGTAATCCAGTGGCACCAGTAATCCAGTGATGGAGAGACGACGAGCATGGCTCCGAGAACGAAGACCCCGCAGCCGCCCGCGCCGCACGCTGCCGACAGCCACGACCTGATCCGCGTGCACGGCGCGCGCGAGAACAACCTGAAGGACGTCAGCATCGAGCTGCCGAAGCGCCGGCTGACGGTGTTCACCGGGGTCTCCGGCTCGGGCAAGAGCTCGCTGGTCTTCGCCACCATCGCCGCCGAGTCCCAGCGGCTGATCAACGAGACGTACAGCGCGTTCGTCCAGGGTTTCATGCCCTCGCAGGCGCGCCCCGACGTCGACGTGCTCGACGGGCTGACGACCGCGATCATCGTCGACCAGCAGCGCATGGGCAGCGACCCCCGCTCCACCGTCGGCACCGCCACCGACGCCAACGCCATGCTCCGCATCCTCTTCAGCCGGCTCGGCAAGCCGCACATCGGCCCGCCCGGCGCGTTCGCCTTCAACGTCCCCTCGGTGACGGCCAGCGGCGCGATCACCGTCGAGCGCGGCAACAAGAAGACGGAGAAGGCGACCTTCAGCCGCACCGGCGGCATGTGCCCGCGCTGCGAGGGCCGCGGATCGGTCTCCGACATCGACCTCACCCAGCTCTACGACGACTCCAAGTCGATCGCCGAGGGCGCGTTCACCATCCCCGGCTGGAAGTCGGACAGCTGGTGGACCGTGCGGATCTACGCCGAGTCCGGCTTCCTCGACCCGAACAAGCCGATCGCCAAGTTCACCAAGAGGGAGATGCAGGACTTCCTCTACAAGGAGCCGACCAAGGTGAAGGTCGAGGGCTCCACCCTCACCTTCGAGGGGTTGATCCCCAAGATCCAGAAGTCGTTCCTGTCCAAGGACCGCGAGGCGATGCAGCCCCACATCCGGGAGTTCGTCGACCGCGCGGTCACCTTCGCCACCTGCCCCGAGTGCGAGGGAACGCGACTGACCGAGGGCGCCCGCTCCTCGAAGATCAAGAAGGTCAGCATCGCGGACGCCTGCGCGATGGAGATCAGGGACCTGGCGGAGTGGGTCCGCGGTCTGAAGGAACCCTCCGTCGCGCCGCTGCTCGAAGCGCTCCAGCAGACGCTGGACTCCTTCGTGGAGATCGGCCTCGGCTACCTCGCCCTGGACCGTCCCTCCGGCACCCTGTCCGGCGGCGAGGCCCAGCGCGTCAAGATGATCCGCCACCTCGGCTCCTCGCTCACCGACGTCACGTACGTCTTCGACGAGCCGACCATCGGCCTGCACCCGCACGACATCCAGCGCATGAACGACCTGCTGCTGCGCCTGCGCGACAAGGGCAACACGGTCCTGGTCGTCGAGCACAAGCCGGAGGCCATCGCGATCGCGGACCACGTGGTCGACCTCGGCCCCGGGGCCGGTACGGCGGGCGGCACCGTCTGCTTCGAAGGCACCCTGGAAGGGCTCCGCGCCTCCGACACCGTCACCGGCCGCCACCTCGACGACCGGGCCGTCCTCAAGGACGAGGTCCGCAAGTCCACCGGCGCGCTGGAGATCCGCGGTGCGACGGCGCACAACCTCCAGGACGTCGACGTCGACATCCCGCTCGGCGTCCTCACCGTCATCACGGGCGTCGCAGGCTCCGGAAAGAGCTCGCTCGTCCACGCCTCGATCCCGCCGGGCGAGAACGTCATCTCGGTGGACCAGAGCCCCATCAAGGGTTCCCGCCGCAGCAACCCGGCGACGTACACCGGTCTCCTGGAGCCGATCCGCAAGGCCTTCGCCAAGGCCAACGGCGTGAAGCCCGCCCTGTTCAGCGCCAACTCCGAGGGCGCCTGCCCCACCTGCAACGGCGCGGGCGTCATCTTCACCGACCTCGGCGTCATGGCCGGCGTCTCCAGCCCCTGCGAGGACTGCGAGGGCAAGCGGTTCCAGCCCTTGGTCCTGGACTACCACCTAGGCGGCCGGGACATCAGCGAGGTCCTGGCGATGTCGGTCACCGAGGCCAAGGAGTTCTTCGGCTCCTCCAGCGAGGCGCCTCTCCCCGCCGCACACAAGATCCTCGACCGCCTCGCGGACGTCGGCCTCGGCTATCTGAGCCTCGGCCAGCCGCTCACCACCCTGTCCGGCGGCGAACGCCAGCGCCTGAAGCTGGCGACGCACATGGGCGACAAGGGCGGTACCTACGTCCTCGACGAGCCGACCACCGGCCTGCATCTCGCGGACGTGGAGCAGCTCCTCGGTCTGCTGGACCGCCTGGTCGACTCCGGAAAGTCGGTGATCGTCATCGAGCATCACCAGGCGGTCATGGCCCACGCCGACTGGATCATCGACCTCGGCCCCGGCGCGGGCCACGACGGCGGCAAGATCGTCTTCGAGGGCACCCCGGCCGACCTGGTCGCCGCCCGCTCGACGCTGACGGGCGAGCACCTTGCGGAGTACGTGGGGGAGTGAGGCGAGGGCGTCAGCCCACGGGGCCCTTTCCGCCGGTCTTCCGGGTCAGGCGGAGAGGGCCCCACGCTTGACCGCGTCCACGAAGGAGGTCCACCCGGCGGCGGGGATGAGCAGGGCGGGCCCGCCGGGGACCTTGGAGTCGCGGACGGGGACGGCGGTGGGGTGGTGGTCGTGGACCTCCAGGCAGCTGCCCGACTCGCTGCCGCTGTAGGAGGACTTGCGCCAGCGAAGGGCCGAGGAGGTGGTCGGGGTGATCCGCCTAGCCATGTTCTCTGTAGCCCTTCGCTGTTGCCTTCACCACTGTCAGAGAGTCGTCTCGTGACAGGGAGTCGCTCAGGGCAAGAGCGTAACGGCTCTGGAGTGCCTCGACTACGGCCGGAGAGTCGTGCAGCTTCCCTACCCGCACTCCTTCGCTGTAGGCGACCGGCGGCTGGTCGTCGAACCACATCAACGTCAGCATGCTTTCCAGCAACGAGTGGAACCCGAGCGATATGGGGAGCACGTGCGTGCGGATGAGCTTCGCTTCGGTGAGCTCAACGATGTGGTCCAGCTGCTCCGCCATGACCTTCGGCCCACCGATCGGACGTCGGAGCGATGCTTCGTCCAGGATCGCCCATACCACCGGTGGCTTGGCGCCTTGGAAGATCTTCGCGCGATTCAGCCGTGCGACGACGGCCTTGTCACACTCCGTCGGGCTCAACGGTGGGAACGCCATGCCGAGGACGGTGCGTGCGTACGCCTCGGTCTGGAGGATGCCCGGGAGAAATGACAGGGCGAATTCGCGGATCATCGTCGCCTGCTGTTCGAGATGCCGCGCCGCGCCGAAGTAATCCGCGAGGACTCCGTCGTCCTCCGCTCCCGGCCGGAAACTCGTCAGCACATTTCCCGTGCCCAGTGCCAAATCCAACCGTTGGGCATCCTCCTCGCTCGGCATGCGACGTCCCGCCTCGATGTGCGAGATATGCGACCGCGTCATCAACGCCAGGTCCGCGAGCTGCTGCTGTGTCAGCCCGGCCGCCTCTCGCTGAGCCTTCAACCATTCGCCATAGGTATTACTCACAGCCAACTCCCGTGCGACGAATGCGGTGTCACCACAAACCCTCTGGCGAGCCTAGCCGCGCCGCTCGCACCCTGTGAATGGATCGCTACGCAGCGAAGAATTCACCCCTATCGCACACGGAGTTGACGCCCTCATGAAAGAACAGCCGCTGAACACCGTCCGCCTGCTCCCCTGGGCCGGCACGGCAGGCAGGCCGTGTTACGTCGTCGGCAACGGCGACGGCAAGGTCTCGCGGGAGGCCGACAAGGTCGAGGCGATGCAACTCGGCATGGCGTACGAACTCCTCGACCACGCCGACGACATGGTCGCCGACGACACGTCCACCACCGTCCAGCTCCGCCATGTCGCCGCCGCGCTGGCGCACTCGCTGCGGGATGTCCACCGGGTCGCCCGGAGCCGTGGCCTGAGGCTGGGTATTCCGGACGCCTTCGAGCCCGGTCATCCGTCGGGCCCGGGGCTGGTCCGGCTGCGCCCCTGAGGCGGTACGGGGGCTGCCCCCGTACCGTAGAGGGCGGCCAGTTCGCGGGCCGTGGCGGCGAGGCGGTCGCGTAGTTCGGCCGGCTCGACGACCTCCAGGTCGGCGGCGAGTTTCAGGAAGTCCGCGTGGGCGTGGTCGAGCGACTCGACGGGCACGGTGGCCCGGGTCCAGCCGTCCGCCTCGGCCGTCCCGCTTTCCGTGACAGCCCGGTCCGTCACATGGCCCAGCCGCTCGCGGACCAGGGCGACACCGCGCGGCGACAGGCGCACGACGGCCACGCCCGTGTGCAGCCGGGCGTGAAAGCCGGTGAGGTGGTCGCGCCAGTAGGCAGCCAGGTCGAAGGCGGCGGGAGGCTCGAACGGCTCGCCCAGGGCGTGGAGTTCGAGGATCTGGTCGACCCGGTACGTACGCGGGGAGCCGCCGTCCGCGATCGCGACCAGGTACCAGCGTCCGGCCTTGAGGACCAACCCGCACGGTTCCAGCCGGCGTTCGACGTCCGTAGGGGCCTTCCAGCGGCGGTAGCGGACGCGTATCGCGTACCGGTTCCAGACGGCGGCGGCGACGGCGGTCAGGTGGGGCGTCTCGTCCGCGTTCCCGTACCAGCCCGGTGTGTCGAGGTGGAACCGCTCCTGGACGCGCACCGCCTGCTCCCGCAGCTCACCGGGGAGGGCGGCCCGCAGCTTGAGCTGGGCCCCGGCCAGCACCTCGCCGAGACCGAGATCGGCGGCGGGTCCGGGGAGTCCGGCGAGGAAGACGGCCCGGGCCTCGTCGGTGGTGAGTCCGGTCAGACGGGTGCGGTAGCCGTCGAGGAGGCGGTAGCCGCCGCCGTGCCCGGCGTCGCCGTACAGCGGGATGCCGGCCGCGCCCAGGGCCTCGACATCGCGGTAGACGGTCCGGACCGACACCTCCAGCTCCCCGGCCAGTTCGTGGGCCGTCATGCGGCCACGGTTCTGGAGGAGCAGGAGGAGGGAGATGAGCCGTCCGGCGCGCATGCCCGGGATTATCCCCGGCCCCGAGGGGATTGCTGACAGGAGATGACAGCGAACCGGACCTAGCCTCCGGCCATGAACCCCGAAGCCTTGGCCAAGAACCGTTCGTCCGTCGTCGAACTCCGGCAGTACACGCTGCATCCCGGAGCCCGGGACACCCTGATCGAGCTCTTCGAGAGGCAGTTCGTGACCGGTCAGGAAGAGGCGGGCATCCGCGTCGGCGGCCGGTTCCGGGACCTGGACGACCCGGACCGTTTCGTCTGGCTGCGCAGCTTCCCCGACATGGCGGAACGGGCCCGGGCCCTGCACGCCTTCTACTGTGGCCCGGTCTGGCGGGCGCACCGCGACGCGGCCACCGCGACGATGGTGGACTCGGACGACGTACTGCTGCTGCGCGGCCCGGCCGTGCCCGTTCCGACGGTGTCCGGTCCGGCCGGGGCGGGGACGGTCGTCGCGACCATCTGCCACCCACTCGACCCGGCGGCCTTCGCGGACCACGTGGAACGGCGGCTGCGTCCGGAGCTGCCCGCCGGGGCGGTGCCGCAGCAGGTCCTGCGTACCGAGCACGCGGAGAACACCTTCCCGGCTCTGCCCGTGCGGACCGGCGAGGACGTCGTCGTCTGGTTCACGCCGGGGGAGCCGGCCCCGCTTCCGGACCTGGCGCAGCACCTGAGCCGCCCGCCGCAGAGGCTGCGCCTGCTGCCGACGGTGCCGCGTGTGTGTACGGTGCCGCGTGTGTGAAACGGTGCCGCGTGTATGAGACGGCGCCGCGTCTGTGGCGGCGCCGCGTGTGCTGCACGGCCGGGGTGCGCATGGGGGCCGAGCGACCCCCTCAGACCCCGGCTGTGACCATGAGGCCATGACCCGTACGTTGTCGACACCTCCCACCCTGACATCCGGCTGCCTGGCCGCCGCCCCGCAACCCGTGCTCCCCGTGGCCGACGGCGTGTTGCTGCGTCCGTGGGAGCACTCGCGGCGGTTAGCGCCTGGGCTCTGGACGACATCGGCTTCCACCGGCTGGAGTTGGACCACTCGACGCGTAACGACGCCTCCTGCCGGGTCGCGACCAAGGCCGGCTACCTGCTGGAGGGCACCAAGCGCAGCGCGGCCGTGCACGACGACGGGCGGCACGACATGCATCTGCACGCTCGCGTTAGAGGTGATCGCGGATCCGCTCGCGCAGCCAGGAGTTGACGCCGCTGATCGCGGTGGCGGCCAGAGCGGTGGGGTGGCCGGTGAAGCCGTGGGGCGAGGCGGGGTAGACGCGCAGCTCGACGTCGTTGCCTGCTGCCGACAGCCGGCCCGCCAGCGCCAGGTTGTCCTCCAGCAGGATGTCCTCGGCGCCCACGACCAGCAGGGCCGGGGGAAGCCCGGTGAGGTCGGCGTAGAGGGGCGAGATGTCGGGAAGGGTGCGGTCGCGGTCCGGCACGTGGCCGACGTACGCCTGGATGAAGTACTCGTCCGCGATGAGGCGGCCGCTCGGGGTTCGCGCGCTCAGGTCGTACGTGCCGAAGCGGAGCGCGGCCCCGGTGAACCGGTCGACGACACCCCGGTCCCGCAGCCGGAGCAGGGTCGCCAGGGCGAGGGTGGCTCCCGCCGAGCTTCCGCCGATCGCGAGCCGCGAGGTCCCGAAGCGGGCCTCGGCCTCCTCGACGAGCCAGAGCGCCACCGCCTCGCAGTCGTCGGGTGCGGCCGGCCAGGGGTGTTCGGGCGCGAGCCGGTAGTCGACGCCGACGACGGCGACGCGCAGGGCGTCCGCGAGCGCACGGTGCCGTTCGTCGCCCTGCGCGGCGGTGCCCATGTAGAAGCCGCCGCCGTGGATGCCCAGGTAGACCCCCTGGGGCGGACCGTCGGCGGGCAGGAAGACGCGGACCGGGACGCGCACTCCGGCGGCCTCGATGGTCTCTTCGAGGGCAGGCGGTACGGCGGCACGGGGCGCGGGCTTCTTCGCTCGCGCCTCCTTGAGCTCCTCGATGGAGGCGGGCCCGCGGCCCGCCGCCCTCGACCGGTAGAAGGCGCGAGCTTCGGCGATCTGCTCGGCCGGTACGTCGGCGAACAGTGCTTCCAGCGCGAATCGCACGCGTCGCTCCTCGTCGTCCGATCGGGTCTCGCCCGGATGCTACCGGTCCCGCCGCCCGGCCGGTCGGCCTCGCCGTGGGCCCGGACATGACGTCTGTCATGAACAGTGGTGACAGGGCACACCGAACCACTCGCCCGGGTGGGGCAGGCTGGACGGAGACCCGCGCACCGGACGCCGACGGTTGGACAGAGGCCATGCAGAAGCAGAACGAGAACGAGATCGACAACGACATGCTCATCGTCGAAGACCTGACGCTGTTGATGATGGACGACGCGTCGGGGGCCATCGCGGGGGCGGGCACGCTGTACTACACGCTGGGCGGCGCGCTCCTCGTCGAGCTGGGCCTCGGCGGTCACATCAGGGCCGACGAGAACGACACCGGCCTGAACGGCGTGAAGGTGCACGCCGTCGCCGGTCGTACGCCGTCGGATCCGCTGCTCCGGGCCGCCCACGCGAAGGTGGGGGAGCGCGTGCGCGGCGTACAGACCCTGCTGATCGAGATCGGTACGGGGGTGGGGAAGCGGGAGGCGGTGCTCGACCGGCTCGTGGAGCGGGGTGTGCTGCGCCGGGAGACGAAGAAGACGCTGGGCCTGTTCCGTACGACGTCTATGACGGTGGCGGACACCGGGTACAAGAAGGCCCTGGTGGAGAAGGTCCGGGCCGTCCTGGTCGACGGTGCCGAGCCCGACGACCGTACGGCGGCGCTGACCGGACTGCTCTCCGCGAGCGGCACGCTCCCGACGCTGCACCGCTCCATCCCGTGGTCCGGCAAGGTCTACAAGCGGGCGAAGGAGCTGGAGCGGAGCAGTTGGGGCGCGGAGGCGGTGAACGCGGCGGTGCTGCGGACGGTGGCGGCGGTGTCCGCGGGGACCGCCGTCGCGGTCAGCAGCACGTAGGACGAGCGTTGCGCCGGGGCGGCGCGGCCGCAGGGCTCCGGCTCAGCCGCCCTCGACGGGGCGGGCCATCCACGTCCGGCGGGCGGACCGTACGACGAGGTCGTCGCGGTGGCGTACGTCCTCGGGTCCGCCGTCGATCAGCCGGTCGAGCGCGGCCAGGTCGTCGGCGCCGACGCGCCCGTCGAGCGAGCCGCGGATCCGCTCGAAGACCAGGAAGGCGTACCGGCCCGCCCCCTCGGGCAGCGGGGCGCGCAGCTCCCACGGCTCGGCGCGTTCCTGCTCGACGGAGAAGCCGGCGGCCGCCAGCAGGGAGCCCCAGTCGGCGCCCCGGTGCGGCATCCGCTCGGCATGCAGCCCGTCGAGCGCAGCCCGGCAGCGGGCCTCCAGCTCACCCGCCTCCCCGTCCGCGGGTAGGAAGGTAGGCATCCCGTCCACCTCCGCGACGGCCAGCAGCCCTCCGGGGCGCAGCGCGGCGCGGATGCCCGCGAGGGCGGTCGCGGGGTCGTCCAGGTGGTGCAGGGACGCCGATGCCCAGACGAGGTCGGCGTCGGCCACCCCGGGCAGCCCCGCACCGGCGTCGGCCTCCAGCGTGCGTACGCGCTCGCCCAGCCCACGGTCCCGGGCCGCCGAAACCAGCCGCTCCAGCATCGCGGGGGAGCTGTCGACGGCGGTCACCCGGGCGGTGGGGAACTGTTCCAGCAGGGCGAAGGTGCCGGTCCCGGTACCGGCGCCGAGGTCGACGATGTGCCGGACGTCGTCCCCGGCCAGACAGGCGATACGGCCGGTGAGCGCGGTCAGGTGGGGCGCGAAGAGGGCGGCGTCGAGGTCGAGGATCTCGGGGAGACCGTTGGGCGTCGCGTCGGAGCCGTGGGTGTGGGCGTGGGCGGAGTGGGCCGCAGGTCCGTGCTGGTGCTGGTGCTGGTGCTGGTGCTGGTGTGTGTGAGCCATGTATGCGAGCGTACGAGGAGCTTGCGCCTGATGCATGCGATGTTGCCGATAACGCAAGAAGGTGGCGCTGGAGCCAGCCTCGTACGCAAAGGGGTGGAGCCCAGAGCGCACAACCATTCGCCGTGGTGATGGTCTTTCTTGGCGGGTAGGGCGGCAGGCCCACCTGGCAACCGCCAGTGCACATCCGGGGGATGAACCGATGAAGACTTCTCGACTCCGTACCGCTTCGGCGATCTTCGTGACGCTCGCGGCCACGGCGACCGCCGCACCGGCCCTCTCCGGTACGGCGGTGGCGGCCGCGCCGGCCTCCGCCGCACGTCAGCAGGTCGACTTCAACGGGGACGGGTACGCGGACATGTTCGCCTCGGTGCCCGACGGGACCGTGTCCGGCATCAAGAAGGCCGGGTACGTGGCGGCGTATCCGGGCGACGCGAAGGGCATCGACCCGGCCCGTCACCAGGTGATCCACCAGAACACGCCCGAAGTCCCCGGCTCGGCCACCGCCAACGCCGGGTTCGGCACGGCGACGCCCGCCGACATCGACCGCGACGGCTACACCGACCTGCTGGTCTCGGCCGGCCAGGGCCCGCGGATCATCCTGTTCGGCGGCGTGAACGGCCTCGGCACCCGCGCCGTGGAGTTCCAGGGCCAGGGGTACGCCCTGGGCGACTTCGACGGGGACGGCCGGACGGACGCGGCCGGGATCGACCGCACCGAATGGGCCGGGAAGATCGTGCTGGACGAGAAGATCGGCGCGGACGGCTCGGTCGGCAGCACGCGCACGGCACTCACCGCCGACGACGGGGTCACCGACTTCGAGGGCGTGCAGGCCGCGGACATCAACAACGACGGCAAGGACGACCTGCTCGTCCGTACCGGCTGCACCGACGAGCCGGACTGCGGCGGGACGTCGCTGTACCTGTCGACCGGCACGGGCTTCACCTACACGCCGATCGCCACCGCGCCGGGAACGTACCTCACGCACGACTCGGTGACGGTCGGTTCGATCAACGGGGACGCCTATCCCGACCTGGTCTTCACCCGTCAGCCGACCGGCATGGACAGCGACCTGGACTTCCCGAGCAAGGGCGGCGCGGTGGCGGTCGTCCTCGGCGGCCCCAACGGCCAGAACACGTCCGTGAAGCCGAAGTGGATCACCCAGGCCACTGCCGGGGTGCCGGGCGCGGACGAGGCGGGCGACGCGATGGGCGCGAGCGCGGCGGTGGGGGACCTGGACGGTGACGGCTACGGCGAGGTCGTCGTGGGCGTGCCGGGCGAGGACGTGGACACGGCCAAGGACGCCGGCGGGGCCCTGATCTTCAAGGGCCGCGCCTCGGGCATCACGGGCGCGGACACGAAGGTGATCGGCCAGTCCACGGCGAACGTCCCCGGCGTCGACGAGCAGGGCGACGCGTTCGGCGGTGAGGTCCACGTGGTGGCCGCCGCCAAGGGCGTACCGGCCACGCTGACGGTGTCGGCCCCCGGCGAGAACACGAACCAGGGCGGCGTCTGGCTCTTCAAGGGCAGCTCCACGGGCCCGGTCACCAAGGGCTCGGTCTCCTTCGGCGAGTCGAGCCTGGGCGTGACGCCGTCGGCGGCCCGCTTCGGCAACCGGCTGGGCTGAGGCGGCCGTTCACGAGCAACCGGGATGTTGCGGACATTTACTCAATACGCCGGTGTGAGGACGTCGCAGGGGGCGGCGCTCGCGATGCGCTGCCCCTGTTCGCCCCGTCCGCCGACTGCCTATTCTTGGGATCATGACTGCCCAGCCCCCGGAGCCCTCTCCGCGCCCCGTCCCATCAGGAGAGCTCCGCGCTTCTCACGACGACCGGGAAGCAGTGGTGGAGCAGCTCCGCGATGCGGCGGCCGAGGGGCGCATCGACCTCGATGAGCTGGACTCCCGCCTGGAGCAGGCGCTGACGTCCAAGACGTACGGCGAACTGGCGCTCCTCACGGCCGACTTGCCGCAGTCACCTTCGTCGGCAGCGGAGAACCTGCCGCCGCTGGTACTCAAGGGCGGCATGTACGGCGCGTCCCGGGGCCCCGGCCGCTGGGAGGGGTGAGCCTCGACTTCACCCGGGCCGAGTGCCGCCTCTCCGAGGTCGTGGTGGAGGCGTACGGGGAGACCTCCGGCGTCACGATCGTCATCCCCGACGCCTGGGCCACGGACACCACCGGCATGGACCCCGGATTCGGCGGGATCAAGGACAAGGCCACGCCCGACCGCCTCCCGGGAACGCCACTGATCCGGCTCACCGGTTCCGGCGGCATGGCCGGCGTGGTCATCCGCCACCCCAACAAGCGGGAACGTCGCAAGCTGAACGGCAACGCGACGCGGGACTGAGCCTGTCGCTCAAGCTCGGGCGCTCGGCGGGGGCTCCACAATGCTGACTCGGGCTGTCCAGAACGCGGGTTCCCGAGGCTGATCCCAGAACACGTCGACGTCGGCTTCGTTCACGTCGTGCGCCAGTCCAACCACTATCGCGGTCACGGCGGCCCGTGCCTCGGCGGGGTCGGTATCGGGCGGCAGGCCGGTAAGGCGCCCGCAGAGCGTCCCGCCCCCCTCGGTGAGAACACTGTGGCGCCAGCCTTCCGGCGTCGCGAGAAGGGCGACGCCCTTGGGCATGCCAAAGGGAGCCTGCCTCTTCTTCGTGAGCTCCTGCCTCACCTTAGAACTATCCATCCCCAACCGGACATCGCTCCGTGTCCGCCTGGCGAACTAGGGTGAAACCTCGATGATTCGCTCGATCATTCTGGCGGCTTCGATGTCGCCGATTTGCACGTATGTGATACTCGAGGCACCGCTCTCTGCGAGCTCGAGTTGTCCGGTCTGCTGCCACAAGCTCTTATCGCGGATAGCCTCGTCCAGACTCTCTCCTGTGCCCGTAATCCTGCGGCGAATGATCCCCGACAATGATTCCCCTGTCGCCTTGTAGTAGGAGATCTCCCCCTCGGCATCCATGGCGTCCAGGGTGGTCGTGCGCAACGACAGGAAGGGCGCAGATTCCAAATGGACTGCGAGACTCTTCAATCTGATTGAGATCCCAGTTAGGTCGATGAATCCTGCTCCGTCCTGCAGGAACTCCCCCCCTCTCTCATAAAAAAGAATCAGGGGATCGTAAAGGTCTGGAAGAGGTTCGCTCCTGTCGATCTCTAGCGGGCCCATTGCGGTTAGCTGAACGGCACCCTTGCACGTTCTCCGGGCGCCGTAGGGAACCTCCCTGAGGAAGCTCTCAAGTTCATGACCCATATCTGATGGCAGAAGAAAAGACGGGTTGATCGACTCGGTGATATCGAAAAATGGCCACGAAGTCTCGGCGTGGAAGCGTTTGGCCCACAACGCGGATCGCCTGAGGTATTCGTGCATCAACAGGCGGCGAGATTGGGCATGTGTGAGAGCGGAGTCCCAGCTGTCGACCCAGTCGATTGACTCCAGCCTTCGCAGTACGGCAGCACCTTGCGCATCGGTCACTTTAGTTCAATTCCATTCGATCGCAGTACTTGGAAGGCGGCTTCCATGACCTCGTCAATATTGGAGAGGTCTGATGCCAGCTCAACCTTAGGCGCTTGCAGCCCGAGCCCTTGCCACTGTGCGAACCCGCCTCTACGCTCACTGATGGTGAGTTCGTGGGCACCAGCATCCCGCCAGGTTTTGGGCCAGGCGCGGTAGTGGCCGTCAGCGACACCGTTGACCATGTCGACTGTCCAAGATCTCGGATGATCGAAGAGGTAGGGAAGGCCAGCCTCCATGAGGTGACTCTCAACGTACTCATGAGCTATCAGCCGCTGAAACTTCACGGCTTCGTTTCCGTCAAGCTCACGATTTCGTGCCGCTTGCCACAGATCGGCGATGTCGTCACGTGGCGTGAAGAGACCTTCCCTGGCCACGCCCTTTTCTGCGACGACTACGTGCTCCGTGCGGAACATGTGGGTTTTTACGCGCTGCAATACACTCTCACTGATGCCTGTTCGTTCGGAAATATAGGGGAGATCCGCTGAGTCAGGCGTAGCGCGGATCTCATCGAAGATCCTTCCCGAGTATTCGCTAGGCTCATCAATATACCGAGCGCCGTCCGGCCTGACCGTAGATGCCGCTTCCAGCGGCGGGTGGTCCAGACTGTTCACATGCGTACTGTTTGGATCCTCGGGCAAGCCGCCGCCGTGATCTTGAGGCTGGTCGTTTGGGCGGCCAACTGCCGGTTCGTCCACGAACCCGCCAATGGGCGCGTCTGAAGCACCGGCCGCATGGTGAGAACTCCCGGTGGGGCCGCCGCCGATGTCGTTGGCTGGGAAGCCTGGCTGTCCTGTCACCGGTTCGCTTGATCGCCCGAGGGTTGATGGCGGCTCAAAGGGGTCACCGCTGGAGCCCTGACCCCGCCCGCTGCCACCCACCGAGTTTTGGGATGCCAGGTGACCAGGGCGGTTGACTACTGCAGGTTCCAGGCCACTAATCCGGTTGCTGAGGCTGCTGTCGGCGCGGAGTGGGAATTCCGGATCGACGGTTCGTCCTGCGCCGACCAGGGCAGATTCCGGGGTTTCGATGCGGGGTGGGGTGGTGTCGATCCTTTCGGGAGTCTTTTCGTTTTTGGCTTGGTCGGCGAGTTGGGCGATGCTGCCGTCTTCGTTGTAGAGGTGGCCTTCGCGGCTCATGTAGGGCGCGCCCTGGTCGAACGGGTTCCTGACCGTGCCTTCCGGCAGGGCCACGGTTCCCTCCGGGAGTTTGACGGTGCCGTCGGTCAGGCGGATCGCACCGTCCGGTATCGCCGTGCCCGCCGGGAGGTGCACGGTGCCGTCGGAGAGGCGGATGCCACCCTCGGGCAGGGTGTAGATGTTGTCCGGCAGTGGCGGGATCTCGACGGCGCCGCTGCCCTTCAGGCCGGCCATCACATCGCTGATCTTGGTGAGGCCCGCGCCGGCGCCCTTAAAGAGGTACGTCGTCGGGTCGACGACCCGGCCCGCCTTGTTCGCGAAGGAGAGGGCCTTCGCCGCGGCGGCCGCCTTGCCGGCGCCCGAGGCGCCGCCTCCGGCGCCGCCGGTGAAGACCGTTGTCAGGACGTTGAACGTGACCGCGCCCCCGGCGCGCGCCGGGTTCTCGCCCCACTGGTCGTAGGCGATCAGCGCCTTGCCGGTCTCCTTCATCGCGTTGCGCGCGTCCCGGGCGAAGCCCGGCAGGTCCTTCTCCGGAGTCAGCCACAACGCGTGCGGTGCGGCGACGGTGAGGATCACACCCGTGGCGAGGTTCCCCAGGCCCGTCCAGGCCTGCTTGGCCGTGTCCCAGCCCTCGGTGCCGAACAGGGTGCCCAGGCCCTTGACCGTGCCCCACACCCCGTCGACGACGAAGCCCTTGCCGAAGTCCCAGACGTGTTCGTAGAACTGGTACCAGCGGGTCGACTCCTTGACCGGGTCGCCCCAGGGCAGCCCCTTGGCCTGCTTCAGGGCCTCGGCGTCGTACCCGTACATGTGCTTGCCGTTGGAGCCGTCATTCGTCGTGAGCGGCTTGCCGCCGGGGACCAGGGCGATGATCTTGCTGTAGCAGGCGCGCTCCACCGCCTGGAACGCGGTCCAGGTCTCGATGATCTCGTCGCGGCGGCGATTGTTCTCCTCGATCAGGTCGCCGTCCTCGCGCCACTTGTCGTCCGCGTTGACCTTGACGAGGAACGCCCCCGCGTCCCGCTTGAGCTGCCTCAGCTTCTCGACCAGCGGGTGCGCCTCGTCCGAGTAGGCGCTCAGCGCACCGGTGATCGTGGCCAGGTCGGACTTCAGCGCCGCCCCCCGGTCGGCGACCGGCTTCGTCGTCGCGAACAGCTGATCGGCCTCGGGGGCCTGGTAGAAGGCCTGTAGACCGCCGAAGCTGCTGTGGATGTCGCCCGCGGCCGTGGCGATCTTCGCCCCGTCCTTGGTCAGCTCCTTGACCGTGGCGTCCAGCAGGGCGAGGTCGCCCGTGAAGACCGGGATGCCCTCCAGGACCACCGGCTGGTCATCACTCACTTCGCACCCCGCAGGTCCTTCAGCACGTCCAGACGCACCGACTTCGCCGCGTTCTGCGCCTGCTTCGCCGTGTCGAGGTCGCCCTCCACATACTCATTCGTCGCCGTCGCCGCACCCAGCACAGCCGCCTGGATCCGCTCCGACATCGACTTCAGCTGCGCCTGCCGCGCCGTCACGTACTCACCCAGCGCCGCCGCCACCGGCCCCGACGCCGCCCGCGACAACGGCGCCTGCCCCGGTGCCACCGGACCGTGCAACGGCGTACTCGCAGCAGTTCCCGGAACCGCGGTCCCCGCCCACCGTGCGGCCTCCCCGAGGTCCTTCATCAGCGCGTTCAGCGCCTTCTCCAGCTCACCGGCATGCACCCCGACGACCTTCAACTGGCCCTGCACACCCTGCGGCTTGATATCCCACCCGGTCATTCCACATCCCCCGTACGTACAACACAGCCGAGCCGCCCACCCGCACGACGGGCCACAACACGAAGCGGTCAGGCGGTCAGCCGATGCTGTCGACCGCGGCCTTCGCACGCGCCAGCGTCTGCGCGGCCGTCCCGTCGTTCTTCTCCAACGTCGTCCGCAGCAGCCGGATGATGTTCCGCACCTCCTGCGACGTCGCGTACCACCGCAGCTCCTTGCCGTGGTACTCGTCCGCCACCCCGTCAGCCGCGAAGTCGTTCATCGCAGCCTTCACCTGCGTGTCCCGCGCCGTGATCACCTGCTCCAACCGGCTGATCACCGACTGAAGCGCCGCCTGAACCTCCGTCGAAGCACCCGTGTCGTACGAACGCCGGTCCGTGCTGCCTGCCATCAATCCTCAACTCCCCGTTGGACAATGCCTGTATGAGCCGGTTGCCGCGCTCGGTGTCAGCGACCGCCGAAACGCGCCGCGTCGAAATTCGCCGACGCCATCTGCGACTTCGCGTTCTCGTCCTGCTCCTGATCACCCGAACCGAACGCCGCGTCCATCCCCGCCTGACCGCCCAGAATCCCCGACAGCGACGCGTTCAACGCCTTCGTGATCTCGTCCGAACGCGACTTGAAGTCGTCGAACGCGACCTTCCCCGCCCCGTTGAACTTCCCCTCCAACGGCTCCGCCGCCGCGATCAGCTGCTGGATCAGCGTCCCCAGATCCGTACTCGCACCCTGCGAATCCGACAACAGCCTCGAAAGGACCGACGCCCCCATGTCGAACTTCATGACATCCCCCGTTCCACCGACGTTCCACCGAAACACATCGCATACGTCGAACGAACGTACGCGTATGTCTCTGTCTATCAACCCCGACATCGCTACTGCAATCTGCAATCGGCCAGATTGCGGCCGACGAAGACCTACGCTCCCTTCAGGTGCCGCACCAGCCTCTCGAAGTCCTGCCACCCCGACAGGTCCGAAGGGTCCCCCGGCAACGGGTAGTACAGCGCCTGCCTGGTCTTCGGGCCGAGCGGCACCGGCTGTTCGGCCAGCGGCGTGCGGCGTGCCCGGTCTCCCGGCATGGCGCGGACCTCCTCCGCACCCAGCACGAAGGCCAGCGGGACCCCCGGGCCCTCGAAGCGCGGCGGCACGGCCACATCGCGGCGCGCTTTGCGAAGTTGTACGAGCATCGACTGGAGGTGGTGGCGTGTGGCGAGCGCCTCGGCGGCCGCGGGCAGGGCGTCCAGCGGAGGCTCCTCGCCGGGGCCGGTGCCGTAGCCGAACGCCAGGGTCACCTCCTCCTCCACGCCCGCCTGCGTCCGCGTGATGCGTATGGTCGCGATTCCCGGTCGCGCGCGATTCCCGACCACCACCAGCCAGGTCGGTTCGGGTGACCGCTCGTACGCGACGTCGGTCAGCCGGCGCAGCGACCAGGGGAGGTTCGCCGGTTCCGATGTGCCCCAGCCGGCCGGAGGTTCGCCGGTCAGTTCCCGCCACACCGTCTCCAGGCCGCCCCCCAGCACCAGCCGCTCGTCCGCCGGGTGCACCATACGGAAGGTCAGGCCCAGTTGGCGGTCGCCGGTGTCGTGAACCTCCTGGTAGGCGGCCGCCACCGGCGTGCGTGGGTCGTCCTCGGTGGCGTCGGGGGAGAGGACCGGGTCGAACGCGCCGTCCTGCCAGCGCAGTACGGCGCCCGTCAGGCCGTCGTAGTAGCCGTCCCGTTCGTCCTGGACGATCCAGCGGGACGGCCAGCCGCCCAGCGCGTCCCGTACGGCAGGGGAGAGCGTGGTGCCCGCCGGGCTGACGATCTGGAGGCCGAGACCGGCCTCTGCCGCCGCGCGGAACGCGTCCGAGAGCCAGGCCGTCATGGCCACCACCGGGCGGTCCTGGATGACGACAGCGACCTTGCCGGTGAGCACGTCGATGGCGGGCCGGTCCGCCGCCGGTTCGGGGGCCACCCTCACGCCGTCGGTCTTCACCACGGCGATCGAGCCGGCCGCGTCCGGCGGCCAGGCGGAGCCGCCCACCAGCGTGGCCAGCCGGGCCGCGAACGTGCCCGCGAGCGCTTCCGCCTCCGCGACGCCCGTTGTGGCGCGCGCCTCCGTCCACCAGTACGGGACCGGGGGCGCCGTGGCCCCGAGCAGCCGCTCGGCCTCGCCCTCGACGGAGACCAGCAGCGGCGCCTCCACGGAGACGAGCGGGCGGCCCTCCGCGTCGCAGAGCTGGATCACGGCCCCCTCGCGCCGGGTGCCCACCAGCTTGTCCGGGCCGCCGGAGAGCAGACCCGCCAGTACGGCCCAGGGGTCGGGCATCCGGGGAGTGAGGGCGATGACGTCCTTGGTCATGGCGTGGTCGTCCGGTCCTTCGTCGATCGGTGGTGGGTGTGCGAGGGCAGTGCGCCGCGCCGTGGTCTCACATCGGCGCGTACACCGTCTGGATCAGGCGGTTCGGCTGACCCCTGCGGATGAACACGCCCCGGCCGGGCGCTTGTTGAGAGGCGTACACGCCGGGGAAGAGCTGGCCCTCGCTGCGGTCGCCCGCCATCAGCAGTGCCGAGGCCCCCGACTCCCGCAGACCCTGCACCAGCTGCTCGTACATGCCGCGCGACGCACCGGCGACCCGCCGCGTCAGGACGAAGTGAAGGCCGATGTCGACCGCCGAGGGGATGTACGGGAGGAAGGGCGACAACGGGGACTGCCCGGCGGTTGTGAGGACGTCGTAGTCGTCGACCAGCACCACGATGCGAGGGCCCTTGCCCCAGTTGCCGGGCTCCAGGTCCTCCAGACGCGCGTTCTCGTCGGGCAGCCGCTTCTCCAGCTCGGTCGTGATGGCCGTCGAAAGTCCCGCGCACAGCTTCGAGTTGTACGCGTAGCCGCCGTTGAACTCCTCGGGGACCACACCGCGGAGCGAACGCCGCGGATCCATCACGGCGAACACCAGATCGTCCTCGCCGTAGCGGTCGACCAGGCCGTGCGCGACGGTCCGCAGCAGGTTCGTCTTGCCGCATTCGCTGTCCCCCAGGACCAGCAGGTGCTGGTCGTGGTGGAACAGGTCGAGCAGTACGGGCGCGAGCGCCGACTGGTCGAGCCCGATCGGTACGCGCGTGGGCTCGGCCGCCGGGCCCGGCAGCGAGTGGGGCTCCAGGATCTGCGGCAACACGCGCACCGGCTGGGCCACTTCGCCGCTCCAGGTGGCCCGCACCGTGCGGGCGGTGCGTTCCAGGACCGCACCGAGGTCCGTCGTGTCGTCGACCCCGTCCGTACGGGGGAGCGCCACCTGGGCGAAGAGCTTCCCGTCGGTGAGGACACGGCCGGGCTCGTCCGCCGACAGGGTCTCCGCGAGCTTGCGGTCGATGCCGGACTCGCCGGGGTCGTTGAGGCGCAGCTCGACGCGCGTGCCGAAGTTGGACTGGATGGCGATGCGCACGTCGTTCCAGCGCAGCATGCCCGCGACGACGTGGATGCCGTAGCCGCCGCCGCGCTTGAGGATGTCGGCGATCGCGTCGTCCAGCTCGTCGAAGTCGTCGCGGAGCGCGCCGAATCCGTCGATGACGAGGAGGATCTCGGCCGACGCGAGTTCGGGCAGCCGGCCGGCCGCGTGCAGGGTGCGCAGGTGATCGACCGAGTCGATGCCGTGCTCGCGGAAGAGGTCCTCGCGCAACGCGAGCATCGTGCGGACCTCCTCGACGGTGCGCGCGGCCCGTTCCCGGTCGGCACGGCCGGCGATGCCGCCGACGTGCGGCAGACCCGACAGAGCCTGCAGCCCGCCGCCGACGAGGTCGAGTCCGTAGACGCCGATCTCGCGCGGGGTGTGGGTGAGGGCGAGGGAGAGGACGAGCGTGCGCAGCAGGGTCGTCTTGCCCGACTGCGGTCCGCCGATCACCGCCGCGTGACCGCCGGCCACGGTCAGGTCCAGGAACCACTGGCCCTGCCACTGTCTGGCCGGGTCGTCGAGCAGGCCGACGGGAACGCGGAGAGGCGTCCGGCGTCCTTCCGTGTCCGCTCCCGTCAGCCGCATCCCGTCCGGCCCGATGTCCAGCGGACCGGCGACGGTGTCCAGCGCCGTGGCCGCGGGCAGCGGCGGCAGCCAGATGCTCCGTACGGCAGCGGCGGCTCCGGTCAACTGGCCGACCATGACGCCGAGTTCCGTCGGCCCTGTTTCGCGACGACGGGACGCCGGCTCGGGGGACTGGCGCGCCTCGTCCGCCCCGGCCAGGGTGTTGAACGCTTCGTACAGCAGCGCCAGCGGGCCGGTCTCCTCCTCGTCGTGCCGGCGGACCGGGCCTCGGTAACCGCCCGACACATAACCCGCCTTGAAGCGGGTGTAGTGGCTCGTGTCGACCTTCAGATAGCCGAATCCCGGCAGTGGCGGCAGGTGGAAGGCGTCCGTGGTCTCCAGGACCGTACGGGACTCGTCGGCGGAGAAGGTGCGCAGGCCGAGCCGGTAGGAGAGGTAGGTGTCCAGGCCCTTGAGCTTGCCGCCCTCGATGCGCTGGCTGGAGAGCAGGAGGTGGACGCCGATGGAACGGCCGATGCGGCCGATGGAGAGGAACAGATCGATGAAGTCCGGCTTCGCGGTGAGGAGTTCGCCGAACTCGTCGATCACCACGAACAGGTGCGGCAGCGGGTCCAGATCGGGCCGCTTCTCGGCGCGCAGAGCCGCGTAGTCGCCGATGTCCGCGACGTTCCCCGCGTCCTTGAGGGCCTGCTGGCGGCGCTTGACCTCACCGGCGAGGGAGGAGTGGACCCGCTCGACGAGCCCCGCCTGGTTCTCCAGGTTGGTGATGACCCCGGCCACATGCGGAAGCTCCGCGAACGGCGCGAACGTCGCCCCGCCCTTGTAGTCGACCAGTACGAGCGCCAGATCCTCCGGCGGATGGGTGGCCACCAGGGCGAGGACCAGGGTGCGCAGCAGCTCCGACTTGCCCGAACCCGTCGCGCCCACGCACAGCCCGTGCGGGCCCATCCCCAGCTCCGAGGACTCCTTGAGGTCCAGCAGCACCGGCTCGTGGGAGTCGCTGATGCCGATCGGCACGCGCAGGAAGGCGCGTTCGCCGCGCGGCGCCCACAGCCGCCCCAGGTCGAGCCGGGCCACGTCGTCGATACCGAGCATCGCCGCGAACTCCACCGGACCGGACAGCGGCGCGTCCCCCACGGACTCCGCGGACAGCCGCAGCGGCGCGAGCATCCGGGCCAGCCCCTCGGCGAACGGGATGCCCGCCTCGTCCACCGTGCCGTGCGCCTCCACCGGCTCCGGGGTACGCAGGTCCTCGATGGTCACGTCCGTGCCGTCGACCGTGATCCGTACGCTGACGTGCCCCGGCTCCTGCACCCGCTGATCCAGCAGGTGCAGCACGGTGACGCCCATCTCCCGCAGGCCGACGGCGTCGTCCGGGCGCGGCAGATCGACGGCGTCCTCGCCGTGCCCGTCGGTGACGACGAGCAGCCGGGAGTTCATGGACAGCGCGTCCCGGCCGGCCAGGCCCCGGCGGACCTCGGCCGCGTACGAGGCCCGGCGGCGCAGCTCCGCCCCGATCTGCCGGGCGAGCTGCGGGGCGGAGGGGGCGATGCGACGGGCGGCGACCGGACCGTCGAACTGCTCGGTGTCGAGCAGATGCGGCAGCCACTTGGCCCACTCCCAGTCGGCCATGCGATCCCCCGGTGCGGCGAGGGCGATGGCCACGTCGTCGGGGGCGTGCAGAGCGGCCGTCTGGACCAGCAGGGCGCGGGCCACCCGCAGACAGTCCTCGCGGGGGCCGATCACACTGACGTTGCCGATCCGGTCCAGCGGGACGGTGAGCGGCAGTTCGGTGCCGTTGCGGAACCGGTTCACCAGCGCCGACGCCTCGTTGAGCATGAACAGGTCCGGCGGGGTGAGCACCGTCGACCCCGGCTCGGCGATCTGCAGATCCCGGACGGGCATCTCGCCGGTGCCGACCCGTACCCGCAGGAAGTCGTCGTCGACCCTGCGCCGCTCCCAGAGGCGCGCCGGGTCCCGCACGATGTCGTACAGGGCGTACGGCGGAGGATTCAGGACGTCGGCGTGCTCACGCCGCTCGCGCTCCTCGCCCGAGAGCTCCTCCCGCAGGTCCTCCGCATAGGCGAGATACGCCTCGCGCTGGGTGCGGCGGGTGCGCTGGGCCTTGCCCCGCTGCGAGAAGAGCAGGGCCACGGAGCCGATGACGGTGACCACGAGGATGATCGCGCCGAGGGCGGCGAACTGGCTGTTGCGGACGACCGTCATCATCACGACGGACGACATGACCCCGGCGACCGGCAGCAGCGACATGGCGATGTTGCCCGCCTTGCCCTCGGGGAGGTTGGGCGGGGCCTCGATGGTGCGGGGCGCGGGCGCGGCCGGCGGACGGGTGGTCCGGGCGGGGCGGTGGATCAGGCGGGTACTCATCGGCGCTTCTGGGAGAGCTGGAAGACCTCGGCGGCCAGCCGGGCGGCTGCCAGCCGCGTGGGCCGGGCGAGCAGTTCGGTGCGGAGTTCTCCGCCCGCCGCCAGGTGCCGGTCGTGGGGGAGGACATGGACGGCCGCACCGGTGGACCGGAGTTTCTCGGCGGCCGCCTCGACGTCGATCCCGGGGCGGGACGTCGTGCTGGTGAGCGCGACCACGGTCCCGGCGATCATGTGGCGGGGCAGCCCCTGCATCCACTGCAGGACCGCGTACGTACTGGTGATGCCGTCCAGTGTGGCGGGGACGGCCAGCACCCGGGCCTGGGCGGCCGAGAGCGCTACGCGGGCGACCTCGGCAGGCAGGGTCTCGCAGTCGACCACGGTCACTCCGAAGTAGCGGCGCAGCGCGACCATGACCCGCTCGTACGCCGCCGTGTCCAGCATCGCCCCGATCCGGCCCTGACTGCCGGGCAGCAGCCAGGCGTTGTCGGGGAGCTGGACGAGATAGCCGGTGACGTCGAGCAGCGACATCTGCGGCTCCACGATGTCCGCCAGATCGGCGGTGGTCCAGCGCAGGGAGTCGGCGCCGAGGCGCAGCGGCAGCGAACCGAGCGCCGGGTCGGCCTCGACGAGGAGGACCGGGTCGTGGCGGTAGTGCGCGTACGCCGTGCCGAGCAGAGCGGCCACCGTCGTCTTGCCCGCACCGCCCCGGATGGAGGTGACGGCGATCTGCCGGCCGGTCGTCACCGGCTGCTGGATCTGCTCGGCGGTCCGGGTCAGCTCGGCGACCTCGCGCGCCGTGGACGAGGAAACGATCCGGCGTACGGCGCGCGATATTCGGGCGGTGGCCGACTCGCCTCGCTGGGGGCGTCGTGCGGTACCGGTCAGCGCGCTGTCCACGACGGGCCGTGAGTCGGGGGAGCGGGCGGGGCGTTGCGTACGGGGCGGGGGAGCGGCGGGCCCGGGCGAGGCGGCGGTGTTCCGGCTCGGTGGCTGTGCCTCTGTCCCTGAAGGTTCCTGTCGCTGGGGTGGGGGCTGCTGTTGTTGCTCCTGCGCCGGGTCGTGACTCGTCGCATGCTGCTGCGGAGGCGTACCCCTCAGGTCGCGGAGCACGTCACCCTGCCAGTTGTTCGCGTTCGGCATGTCTGCCCTTCTCCTCCGCCGCTCCGATCCCCCGACCGGAGCCGCCCGCGCATGAATGTCAGAACTTGTCGAGCAACTGGCCGTACACGCCGAACACACCGATGGCGAGCGGGAACAGCCCCACCATGCCGATGGACTCGACGAGGTCGGCGGTGCGCCGCAGCCGCACCCGTACATGCTCGGGAGGCTCCACCGACAGAGCGAGCAGCGGCAGCAGCGCCGCCGCGCCGAGTACGACGACGGGGCCCGCACCCCCGGATCCCTGGTCCATCCACAGCATCACGAGGCGGACGAGAAGGACCGCCGCAGCGGCGAACAGGGCCACCACCTCGGCCACCAAGGGAAACGCACGCGCCCTCGACAGGAGCACCACCGCCACCAGGGAGGGGAGGAGAACCGTCCACACGGTCGGCCGGGCGGCCAGTGTGAGGAGCCAGCCCGCAGCGGTCGCCGAGACCGCGGTGACCACGGTTGCGAGGGCGAGTCCGCGGTGCGTGGCGGCCAGCGCGTCGGCGACGTCGTGGCGGCTGACCGAGGCCCCGCCCGACCGCCGGTCGTCGAGCGCGGTGAGGCCGGACGCCATCAGGGCCAGCCGGGGCAGCATGCCGAGCAGGACCACGGAGAACACCGCCATCACGGCGCCCAGTCGGGCCGGATCCGATTCCAACGCGGCGACGGCCTCCCACACCGCGGCCACGACCGCCGTGGCTCCCGCGCCGATCAGGCCGCCGCGGCCGAGCGGTGAGAAGAAGCCGAGCAGCAGCAGGGCCATGGCCACCGCCGTCGCCACCGCGGCGAGCCGGGCCGGGCCCGACCAGCCGTACGCGTCGGCGGCGGTCCAGGCCGTGAGGACGCCGAGGCCGCCGGAGACCAACAGCAGCGCGGTGGCCAGTCCGCGGTTGCCCGCCCTGATCCGGGCGCACAGCGCGCCGCCCACCAGAAGGACCGCGGTGGCGACCGCCAGCGCGACGGCCAGGGTGTCCAAGGGGACCTCCCGCCGGGCCAGCAGGGCGGCGACCACCGCGAAGGCCACGGTCGACGCCCCGGCGGCGACCCTGCGCGCGGCCGGACGCCAGCGCCAGGCCTGGAGGTCGAGATGGTCGGCCACCTGGTCAGTGACGTCGTGGACCACCGGGGCGGGCGGCGCCGCGTGGGTCCTGACCAGGCGCAGCACGGCGCCGTCGCTGACACCGGCCGAGGCGAGGGTGCTGTCGTGCGGCAGGGCGGAACCGTCGGAGGTGATCAACTGCCGGGTCAACGGCCGCGATGCCGCGCGGTCGTCGAGCAACTGAAGTATGTCCGGCAGTAGTTGACCGATCGGGGTGTCCGAGGGCAGCACGATGTCGGCCCGGCGCCGCTCGCCGACCAGGGTCACTCGGCTCAGTTCCGAGCGGGACGTCATTGCTGTGCTCACCACTTACGGAAACCTATCATCGTGATATTCCAGAATTTCGGGCCACTGGGGCCAAGTGTGTCGTGCGGTTGGCGCATTCCTGATCCCGGCGGAATATCGCCTGCAACGCCTGCCGGTGAATTTTCGGCCACCGGATCGTTTCCCGGCCGGAGTTGATCAGGGCCCCTTCTCCGCGCCGGAAGAATGTGCCGGTGGTTCGTACTGCTGTGCCTGACGCTGTTGCTGCTTCTCCTGCTCGGCCTTCTGCTTCTCCAGCGTGTGCTGGAGGAAGGACCAGCCGACGCAACCGGCGCAGAGCACAGCGGTGATGGCGATACCCGCGAATACCTTCCCGAGCCGCTCGTCGGCGCTGCGCCGTGCGCGCCCCGCACCGAAGAGCAGGGCATCGCGCATCCTGCGTCGGCGTACCCCCACCGATTCCAGCAGTTGACTGTCGTAATCCCGTGCCATCCGATCCCCCTTTGCCACTGCAACATACCGAGAGGCGGCCGTGGGGTGCACACCAGGGTGGCCGAGAAGCGACGCTCGGCGGGGTTCACGCCCGGCGGGCGCGGGTCCAGTCGTGGTTCTCGCGTACGACGGTGAATCCGGCCGATTTGTAGAGGGCCACGGCCGCCTCGTTGCTCGCCGGCGTCAGGACGGCCACCGCGCTCGCGCCCCGGTCGGCGAGGGCCGCGCAGGCGCCCAGGACGGCGTCGCGGCCGTAGCCGTGGCCGCGGTGGTCCTGGTGGGTGCCGACCGGTTCGAGCAGTCCGCATCTGCCCGCGCCCGCGAACCAGCCGGTCGCCGCGGACGCCGGGTCTCCGGCGGGTGTGCGGACGAGCGTCTCCACGGCCAGGTGGCCCGCCGGGGACGCCCGCATCGTCTCCCAGTGCTTCAGGGCGAACGTGGAACCGGAGAACGCCGACCGGTGCACCAGCACCCGGTCGGCCGCGCCGGGTTCGTCGACCCGCTCGGCACGGGTCGTCACCGGCTCCGGGGTCCAGGACAGGACGAGCCAGGTCTCCTCCCGGTCGGGTTCCCATCCCGGTACGGGCAGGCCGTCGGACCAGTCGTTGCCCGGCACGAGCAGCTCCTCGGCGTCCGCCGCGAGCGCCCCGAGATCGGCGTCGGGTGCGGCGGTCACCCGCAGTACGGGGCCGTCGAGGAAGCCCACCGCGACGGGTGCCGCGGCGTCGTACCGGGGGTCGAGCCGGTGGTCGGGCCGCCCGTCGCCCCGCGCGTCGACCCAGAGGTGGACCGTCGCGTCCGCGTGGCGCAGCAGCCAGCCCACGTCCCCGGGGTGCAGACCCCCGGCCGGGGCGTCGGCCGGTGTCCACGCGCTGAGCGCGCGCAGCGCCCGGGCGGTCCCGGCGGGTGAGAGGGTGTGCCGTGTGACGGGGGGCATGGACGCGAGGCTAGCGTGCCGAACCTGGGGGCCGTGAACGGTTTTTCCGCGGTTCACCCCTGCCGCAGCGCGAACCACAACTCCGCCCGTACGTCCATGTCGTCCAGGTCCGCGTCCAGCACCTCCCCGCACCGCCCGATGCGTTGGCGGACGGTGTTGCGGTGGACGCCGAGGGCCACCGCCGTACGGTCCCAACTGCCGTGCAGGGAGAGCCAGCAGCGCAAGGTGTCGGCCAGCGGCGCGGTGAGCGGGGCGAGGAGGGCGCGGGCGTGGGCGGCCGCCTGTTCGGGCGGGACCAGGGCGGCGAGGCCGCTCACCGGGGCGTCCACCGTCAGCGGGGCGCGGGTCGCCTGCGCGTGGGCCAGGGCGCGGGCGGCCAGGGAGTCGGCGGCGTCGAGGCCGGTGACCGGGGTGGGGGCGGACGCGCCGAGCGTCCAGCCGGGCTGGGGGGTGAGCCGGGCCGGTTCGCGGCCGGTGGCGCTACGTGAATCCGTGCCGGGCTCGGCGGGCTCCGTTCCGGGGCCGCCCGGCAGCAGCACCCGTACCGCCTCGCCGCCCCCGCGACCCGCGTCGACCAGGGCCGTGCCCAGCGACGCGCCCAGGGCCCCGGCCGTCAGGGCGTCCGCCGGGGCGCCGTCCGTGCGGCGGGCGTGGATCACCGTCCAGGGGCCGGTGGAGCCGAGGAGCGGGGCGACCTCGGCGGGGGAGGCGCCCAGGAGCATGCGGACCAGGGCCGCGGAGCGGCCCGCCGCGTCCGCGCCCTGGTGCGGGGCGGCCAGCAGCGACAGCAGGACCACCGCGATGCCCGCCACCGTGTGGTCGCCGGACTCCCGCCGCCCGGTGGCCAGTGCCAGGACCAGGCCGTCGCCGCCGCCCAGCGCGTACGCCGACAGGTGCGTGTCGCCGTGGGTGTCCGTCGCCGACGCGGGGGAGCCGGGGCGTTCGCGGGCCACTACGCGGGCCAGGCGGGTCAGGGCTCCCGCCGCCTCCGGGGGCAGGCGGCGGCCCGCCGCGTGGACCTCCTCGCCGCGCGCCGTCAGCAGGACCGCCCGGCCGCCGAGCTGTGCCGCGAGCTGGTGGAGCACCGCCGGTACGGGGTCGGGGCGGGCCGCCGCCGTCGCCAGTGCCTGCTGGGCGCGGGTCACCCGGCGCAGCTCGCGGTGGCGCGCCTCGGCCATCAGCCGCCACACCGCCCGCGCGATCGTGGTGAACGGGGTCGCCGGCGGCACCTCCAGCAGCGGCAGCCCGTACCGCTCGCAGGCCTCGATCAGCGCGGCCGGCACCGTCTCGTGGACCGGCCGCACCCCGAAGCCCAGCGCCGCCGCCCCCGCCTTCACCAGCCGGCCGACGTAGTGGTCCGGGTCCGTCAGCAGCACCCCGGCGCTCAGCAGCAGCTCGCCGCCGAGCAGGTACGGATACGGGTCCGCCATCTCCGAGGTGTGCACCCAGAGCAGCTCGGCCTCGGCCGGGCCCGCGATCCGGCGCAGGCCCAGGTCCTTGCTCGCCAGCAGCTCCGTCAGGGGGATGGGCGGGGTCGGCGGGCCGGGAGGCGAGGACGGGGGTGGTGGGGGTGTGGTGCCTGCGGGAGGGATCGGCATGGACGGTTCATCCATTCAGCTCGGCGAGAGTGGAGGAAACGTACACTTCAGCGTCGGCTTTCGGCCACCTACCGTCTTCCTCGCACGTACATCTGTTTGCGCGAGACGGAGGGAAGCCCATGGCTGTCGACTACGCCGTGATCGTCGTCTACCTGGCCGGCATGCTCGCCATGGGCTGGTGGGGCATGCGCCGCGCCAAGTCCAAGAGCGAGTTCCTGGTCGCGGGCCGCCGCCTCGGGCCGGGCATGTACTCCGGCACCATGGCCGCGATCGTCCTCGGCGGCGCGTCCACCATCGGCGGCGTCGGGCTCGGCTACCAGTACGGCCTCTCCGGCGCGTGGATGGTCTTCACCATCGGCCTCGGGCTCCTCGCGCTCTCCGTCTTCTTCTCCGCGCGGATCGCCCGGCTGAAGGTCTACACCGTCTCCGAGATGCTCGACCTGCGCTACGGCGGACGGGCCGGGATCATCTCCGGCGTCGTGATGTGGGCGTACACCCTGATGCTCGCGGTCACCTCCACCATCGCGTACGCCACCATCTTCGACGTCCTCTTCGACGTGAACCGGACCGTCGCGATCGTCCTCGGCGGCGCGATCGTCGTCGCGTACTCGACGCTCGGCGGCATGTGGTCGATCACCCTCACCGACATGGTCCAGTTCGTCGTCAAGACCATCGGGGTGCTGCTGCTCCTGCTGCCGATCGCCGTCGTCAAGGCGGGCGGCTTCAGCGAGATGAAGGCGCAGCTGCCGACCGAATACTTCGATCCGCTCGGCATCGGCGGCGAGACGATCTTCACGTACGTCCTGATCTACACCTTCGGCATGCTGATCGGGCAGGACATCTGGCAGCGCGTGTTCACCGCGCGCAGCGACACGACGGCGCGGTGGGGCGGGACGGTCGCCGGTACGTACTGTCTCGTCTACGCCATCGCCGGGGCCGTCATCGGCACCGCCGCCAAGGTGATGTACCCGAACCTGGCGAGCGCGGACGCGGCCTTCGCGACGATCGTCAAGGACGAACTGCCGGTCGGCGTGCGCGGCCTGGTGCTCGCCGCCGCGCTGGCCGCCGTGATGTCGACGTCCTCCGGCGCGCTGATCGCCTGCGCCACGGTCGCCAACAACGACATCTGGTCCCGGCTGCGTGGGGCCGTGGTCCGGGGCGGGGGCGGGGACGAGCCGCACGACGAGGTGAAGGGGAACCGGGCGTTCATCCTGATCATGGGCATCGCGGTCATCCTCATCGCCATCGCGCTGAACGACGTGGTGGAGGCGCTGACCGTCGCCTACAACCTGCTGGTCGGCGGGCTGCTCGTGCCGATCCTCGGCGGACTGCTGTGGCGGCGCGGGACGGCGGCGGGGGCGCTGTCGGCGGTGTGCGTGGGGGGTGCCGCGGTAATCGGGCTGATGGCGTACTACGGGATCCTCGCCAACCAGCCGATCTACTACGGGCTGCTGGCGTCGTTGGCCGTGTACGTGGTCGTGTCGCTGGCTACGCCGCCTACGGATGCGGCTGTGCTGGCCGCGTGGCGCGAACGCCTGGCGGGCCGCCCCGACGGTCCGGCGCCCGAGGACGAGGCCCTCGCGCCGGGCCACCCCAGCCGGTCCGCCGTCTGAGCACGGAGGCCTCGCGCCGGGCCACCCCAGCCGGTCCGCCGTCTGAGCACGGAGGCCTCGCGCCGGGCCACCCCAGCCCGTCCGGCGTTTGAGGACGGAGGCCTCGCGCCGGGCCACCCCAGCCCGTCCGGCGTTTGAGGACGGAACCCTTGCGCGGGATCCGGCCGAGCCCACCGATGTCCTCAATCGCCGGACGGGCTGAGTTTGGCCAGGCCCAAAGATGTCCTCAATCGCCGGACGGGCTTGATGTGGCCGGACTGGCTGGAAGTGGCCGAGGGGCCGAGCACATCAGCCCGCCCGGCGATTGAGGGCGAAGCGGCCGCCGGACGACCCCGGCACCTCACCGCACCCCGCACACTTGACCCGTACGAAACCGAAGGAAAGGCACACCCCCATGAGCAGCACCGACGCGCCGCGCGGCCCCATCGACTCCTCCCGCGTCCCCCGGTACGCCGGGCCCGCGACGTTCGCCCGGCTGCCCCGGCTCGACGAGGTCGGGCGTACCGACGTCGCCGTGGTCGGCGTGCCCTTCGACACCGGGGTCTCCTACCGGCCCGGCGCCCGCTTCGGCGGCAACGCCATCCGTGAGGCCTCCCGGCTGCTGCGCCCGTACAACCCGGCCCAGGACGCCTCCCCGTTCGCCCTCGCCCAGGTCGCCGACGCCGGCGACATCGCGGCGAACCCGTTCAACATCAACGAGGCCGTCGAGACCATCGAGGGCGCGGCCGACGACCTCCTGGGCACCGGCGCACGCCTGATGACCCTCGGCGGCGACCACACCATCGCCCTGCCCCTTCTGCGCTCCGTCGCCAAGAAGCACGGGCCCGTCGCCCTGCTCCACTTCGACGCACACCTGGACACCTGGGACACGTACTTCGGCGCCGAGTACACCCACGGCACCCCGTTCCGCCGGGCCGTCGAGGAGGGCATCCTCGACACCTCCGCCCTCTCCCACGTCGGCACCCGGGGCCCGCTCTACGGCAAGCAGGACCTGACCGACGACGAGAAGATGGGCTTCGGCATCGTCACCTCCGCCGACGTCATGCGGCGCGGCGTCGACGAGATCGCCGACCAGCTGCGTCAGCGCATCGGCGACCGGCCGCTGTACATCTCCATCGACATCGACGTCCTGGACCCGGCGCACGCCCCCGGCACCGGCACCCCCGAGGCCGGCGGCCTCACCTCCCGCGAGCTGCTGGAGATCCTGCGCGGGCTCTCCTCCTGCCACCTGGTCTCCGCCGACCTGGTCGAGGTCGCCCCCGCGTACGACCACGCCGAGATCACCTCCGTGGCCGCCTCCCACGCCGCGTACGAGCTGACGACGATCATGTCCCGGCAGATCGCGGCGGAGAAGGAAGCAAAGGAAGCCGAGGACGCCAAGTGAGCCACGACCACGACGACCGGCCGCAGCTCACCGCCGCCCAGGCCGCCGCCGCACTGGACCCGCCGGCCGGCCGCAACGGCGGTGACCTCGTCGTCGAGTCCCTCCAGGGCCTCGGCGCGACCACCGTGTTCGGGCTGCCCGGTCAGCACGCGCTCGGCATGTTCGACGCGCTGCGCCGCTCCTCCCTCCGGTACGTCGGACTCCGCGTCGAGAACAACGCCGGGTTCGCCGCCGACGCGTACGGCCGGATCACCGGCGAGGTCGCGCCGCTCCTCCTCTCCACCGGGCCCGGCGCGCTCACCTCGCTCGCCGCGCTCCAGGAGGCCGCCGCCGCCTCCGCGCCCGTCCTCGCCATCTCCAGCCAGATCCCCACGGCCGGGCTCGGCGGCGGACGGCACGGCTACCTCCACGAGCTGCGTGACCAGCAGGCCTCCGTCCGGGACATCGTGAAGTCCGTGCACACCGTGCGCGCGGCCTCGCAGATCCCGTCCGCGATCGCCGCCGCCTGGGAGTCCGCGCTGACCGCCCCGCACGGGCCGGTCTGGGTGGAGATCCCGCAGGACGTGCTGCTCGCCGAGACGACTCTCCCCGCCGTCAGCGCCATGGACGCCACCCCGCGCGAGCTCTACCCGCGCCCCGAGCTGACGATCGCCGCCGCGCACCTGCTGTCGAACGCCGAGCGCCCCGTGATCATCGCGGGCGGTGGAGTCGTACGCTCCGACGCCTCAGGCAAGCTGCGCGCGCTGGCCGAGAAGCTCGACGCCCCCGTCGTCACCACCTTCGGCGGCAAGGGCGCGTTCCCCTGGGAGCACCCGCTCTCGCTGCGCTCCTGGCTGGAGGACCGGCACACCACCGACTTCCTGGAGGACGCGGACGTCCTGCTCGTCGTCGGCTCCGGCCTCGGGGAACTCTCCTCGAACTACCACACCTTCCGCCCGCGCGGCCGGGTCATCCAGATCGAGGCGGACGCCGGGAAGCTGGAGTCCAACCACCCCGCCCTCGGCATCCACTCCGACGCCCGCGAGGCGCTGTCCGACCTCCTGGAGGCCGTCGAGCGCCGCGAGGACCCGGACGCCGCCGAGCGCGTACGTACGGTGCTGGAGAAGGTACGGGTCCGGATCGAGGCCCAGGAACTCACCCTGGAACAGCAGGTCCTGGCCGCCGTCCGCGAGGCGCTGCCCGACGCCGCGCCCAGCTTCTGGGACATGACGATCCTGGCGTACTGGGCCTGGTCCGCGTTCGACGCCCGGCTTCCCAACACCATGCACTCCGCCCAGGGAGCGGGCGGCCTCGGCTACGGCTTCCCGGCGGCCATCGGGGCCGCTGCCGCCGACCCGACGAAGCCCGTGCTCGCGGTCTCCGGCGACGGCGGTGCGATGTACTCCATCGCGGAGCTGGCCACCGCGCGCCAGTACGACCTGCCGCTGACCTGGCTGATCGTCGACGACGGGGGCTACGGCATCCTGCGCGAGTACATGACGGGAACCTTCGGCGAGACCACCGGCACCGAGCTGTCCCGCCCGGACTTCGTCGCCCTCGCCGAGTCCTTCGGCGTGCCCGCCGTCCGGACCAGCCCGGAGTCGCTGGCCGCCGACCTGTCGAAGGCCCTGGCGGCCCCGGGGCCTTCGGTCGTGGTGCTCCCGGCGCTGCTGCGGATGTTCGAGCCGACGCACCTGTAGGCGGGTCAGACCCATCAGCCCGTGGCCGCCGCCCTCTCCGTGCCCGTGCCCGTGTCCGCCTCCGCTTCGGTGGTGGACCCGTGCTCCGTGGAGGGCGGCGCCGCGCCGGCCTTCTCCGGCGTGTTCCCGTCGAGATCGTTGAACGTCACGCGGATGCTGCTCCCGAACAGCTCCATCCGGAACATCGCTTCCATGGCACGGGCCAGCCGAGCCAGCAGAGGCACCGTGGGAACCGTGCCGCCGAGCTCCAGCTTGGAGACCTGCGGCTGCGTCATACCGGCGCGCCGGGCCAGCTCGGTCTATGAGAGGCCGAGGGCGACCCGGCGGTCGTACACGGCCTGTCCGAGGTCAAACGCGAGAGAGATCTCCTCGCGCCGCCGCTCCACCTCGGGGTCCTCGGCGATCCCCTGGGCGGCCTTCCCGTCGCGGGCGAGCTTCCAGCGTGCGTGGCTGGCCATTACCGCTTCTCCTTCCCCTCGTCGGCTGTGCGCGTGTACACATCATGAGCCGGTGGGTGCTGGGTCTCGCAGAGCACCTTGGCGCGCTTGGCGCGGGCGACCTCGGCCGTCTCCCGCTGTCGGGTCTTGCGGAAGACGGTAAGCAGAACGATCCGGCGATCCGGCGCGAGCCAGTAGGGAATCCGGGTCGCACCCCGGCGGCCGAGGCTGAACCGCAGCTCGCGGACGCCGTCGCCGAGGTGCCGGGAGTACGGCTCCCCGAGCGTCGTCGGGCGCTCCCGCACCAGCTCGGCGACGTGCTCGACCACAAGGAAGTCGTGGTACGGCAGATTCATCAGCCACAGCCGAACCTCGGTTCGATCTCGATCACATAGGGCGTATTTATATATCGGAACGTATAGACGCTTCAGCGTATGGCGGCCGCCTTCTTCGCGCAGTCATCCGGAAGAGTGGTCCCGCCCGGACGGTTGCCACGGCCCCCTTTTGTTGCGGAGGGATGAAATCCGCTCCCCACCGTGTTGGTGCCTTCCGGAAGATCAGGTCGGAGAGCTGGGAAGCAGGAGGCGACGCGTGACGGGCGCAGAGCAACAGGGGTGGGGCCGGCGGCTGACCGGGTACGCGTGGCGGTACCGGCGCAACGTCGTACTCGCCCTCGGCTCGTCGCTCGCCGGCATGGCCGTCATGGCTCTCGTGCCGCTCATCACCAAGGTGATCATCGACGACGTGGTCACCGACCACACCCGCTCCCTCGCCGTCTGGACCGGGCTGCTCATCGGCGCGGCCGTCCTCGTCTACATCGCCACCTACATCCGCCGCTACTACGGCGGCCGGCTCGCCCTGGACGTCCAGCACGACCTGCGTACGGACATGTACGCGACGATCACCCGGCTCGACGGGAAGCGCCAGGACGAACTGTCCACCGGGCAGGTCGTCGGCCGGGCCACCAGCGACCTCCAGCTGATCCAGGGCTTGCTGTTCATGCTCCCGATGACGATCGGGAACGTGCTGCTCTTCCTCATCTCCCTGGTGATCATGGCGTGGCTCTCCGTCCCGCTCACCCTCGTCGCCCTCGCCGTCGCCCCCGCCCTCTGGTTCATCGCCCGCCGCTCCCGCACCCGCCTCTTCCCCGCCACCTGGTACGCCCAGAGCCAGGCCGCCGCCGTCGCCGGAGTCGTCGACGGGGCCGTCTCCGGGGTCCGGGTCGTCAAGGGGTTCGGCCAGGAGGACCAGGAGACCGGCAAGCTCCGCGAGGTCGGGCGACGGCTGTTCGCCGGGCGGCTGCGCACCATCCGGCTGAACTCCCGCTACACCCCCGCGCTCCAGGCCGTGCCCGCCCTCGGCCAGGTCGCCATGCTCGCCCTCGGCGGCTGGCTGGCCACCCGGGGCGAGATCACGCTCGGCACGTTCGTCGCCTTCTCCACCTACCTCGCCCAGCTCGTCGGCCCGGTCCGGATGCTCGCCATGGTCCTCACCGTCGGCCAGCAGGCCCGGGCCGGTGTGGAACGCGTCCTGGAGCTGATCGACACCGAGCCCTCCATGACGGACGGGACCAAGGAGCTGCCCGCCGACGCCCCGGCGGGGATCGAGTTCGACGACGTCACGTTCGGCTACGACGAGGAGCGGCCCGTCCTCGACGGCTTCTCGCTCACCGTCGAACCCGGCGAGACCGTCGCCGTCGTCGGCGCCTCCGGCAGCGGCAAGTCCACCGTCTCGCTCCTGCTGCCCCGCTTCTACGACGTCTCCCACGGGGCCGTCCTCATCGGCGGCCACGACGTCCGCGAGCTGACCCAGTCCTCCCTGCGCGCCGCCATCGGGCTCGTCCCCGAGGACAGCTTCCTCTTCTCCGACACTGTCCGCGCCAACATCGCCTACGGCCTTCCCGACGCCACCCAGGAGCAGATCGAGACGGCCGCCCGCGCCGCCCAGGCCCACGGGTTCATCTCCGACCTGCCGAACGGGTACGACACCACCGTCGGCGAGCACGGGCTCACCCTCTCCGGCGGCCAGCGCCAGCGCGTCGCCCTCGCCCGCGCCATCCTCACCGACCCCCGGCTCCTCCTCCTCGACGACGCCACCTCCGCCGTGGACGCCCGCGTCGAGCACGAGATCCACGAGGCGCTCAAGCAGGTGATGGCGGGGCGGACCACCCTCCTCATCGCCCACCGCCGCTCCACCCTCCAGCTCGCCGACCGCATCGCCGTCCTCGACGGCGGGAAGCTCGCCGCGATCGGCACCCACGAGGAGCTGGAGCGCACCTCCGCCCTCTACCGCCGCCTCCTCACCGACCCCGACGAGCTGGGCGCCACCTCGCCCGGCCACCGGCCGCCGCGCGCCGAGGCCGGCCCCGAGGACGACCGTGCCCTCCAGGAGGAGCTGGACGCCGAGTCCGACGCGGAACGCGGCATCACCCCCGAGCTGTGGATCCGCAAGGAGGAGGAGCGGGACACCACCGTCGCCGGCATGCCCGCCACCCCCGAACTGCTCGCCCAGGTCGAGGCGCTGCCGCCCGCCACGGACACCCCCGAGGTCGACGAGGCCGCCGCCGTGCGCCCGGAGGATTCGTACGGGCTGCGCCGGCTGCTGCGCGGCTTCGGCGCGGCCCTGCTCATCAGCCTCGGGCTCGTCGCCGTCGACGCCGGCATGGGGCTGCTGCTGCCGGTCCTGATCCGGCACGGCATCGACGAGGGCGTGAGCCAGATCTCGATCGGCGCGGTGTGGGCGGCCTCCGCGATCGCGCTGGTCGTCGTGCTCGTGCAGTGGGTGGCACAGACCGGCGAGATCCGAATGACCGGCCGGACCGGCGAACGGATCCTCTACTCGCTCCGCCTGAAGATCTTCGCCCAGCTCCAGCGCCTCGGCCTCGACTACTACGAGCGCGAGCTGACCGGCCGGATCATGACCCGGATGACGACGGACGTGGACGCGCTCTCCACGTTCCTGCAGACCGGGCTCGTCACCGCGTTCGTCTCCGTGGTCACCTTCTTCGGGATCATGGTGGCGCTGCTCGTCCTGGACATCCAGCTCGCCCTGGTCGTCTTCGCCACCCTGCCCGTCCTGATCATCGGCACCGTCTTCTTCCGGCGCAGCAGCGTCAAGGCGTACGAACTGGCCCGGACCCGCATCAGCGGCGTCAACGCCGACCTCCAGGAGTCCGTCGCCGGTCTCCGTATCGTCCAGGCCTTCGGCCGCGAGCGCGACGGAGCCGCCCGCTTCGCCGAGCGCAGCGGCAGCTACCGCCAGGCCCGGGTACGCGGCCAGTGGCTGATCTCCGTCTACTTCCCCTTCGTCCAGCTGCTGGCCTCGGTCGCCGCCGCCGCGGTGATGATCGTGGGCGCGGGCCGTATCGACAACGGCACGCTGACCGTCGGCGCCCTGGTCGCCTACCTCCTCTACATCGACCTGTTCTTCGCCCCCGTCCAGCAGCTCTCCCAGGTCTTCGACGGCTACCAGCAGGCCACCGTCTCCCTCGGCCGCATCCAGGAGCTGCTGCGCGAGCCCACCTCGACCGCCGACCCGGACGAGCCGCTCGACGTGCTCTCGCTGCGCGGCGAGATCGCGTTCGAGGACGTCTCTTTCGCCTACGGGGACGAGGAGGAGGCCCTCACCGGGATCGACCTGCACATCCCGGCCGGGCAGACCGTCGCCTTCGTCGGGGAGACGGGGGCGGGCAAGTCGACCCTGGTCAAGCTGGTCGCCCGGTTCTACGACCCCACGGGCGGCCGGGTCACCGCCGACGGCACCGACCTGCGCCGGCTCGACATGACCGCCTACCGGCACCGTCTCGGCGTCGTCCCGCAGGAGGCGTACCTCTTCGCCGGTACGGTCCGCGACGCCATCGCCTACGGGCTGCCCGACGCCACCGACGCCCAGGTGGAGGCCGCGGCCCGCGCGGTCGGCGCGCACGAGATGATCGCCACGCTGGAGGACGGCTACCTCCACGAGGTCGCCGAGCGCGGCCGTAACCTCTCCGCCGGACAGCGCCAGCTCATCGCCCTGGCCCGCGCCGAGCTGGTCGACCCGGACGTCCTGCTCCTCGACGAGGCGACCGCCGCCCTCGACCTCGCCACCGAGGCCCTGGTCAACCAGGCCACCGACCGGCTCACCGGCCGCCGGACCACGCTGGTGGTCGCCCACCGGCTGACGACGGCCGCCCGCGCCGACCGGGTCGTGGTGATGGACCACGGACGCGTCGCCGAGGACGGCACGCACGACGAGCTGCTCGCCCTGGACGGGCAGTACGCCCGGCTGTGGCGCACCTTCATCGGCGAGGGCATAGGGGAGGACGAGCCGGCGGCGGCCTGATCGGGGCACCCGGGGCGGCCCACCGAGCCCGCCGGGGCCGGACACCCGTGCCGTGCAACCTCTCGCGGGTCTGCTGCGTCGTAGCCAGGGACGCATGGGCGTACAGATGTCAGGTGGGGGCGAACGTGTTCGACAGGACTGTGGGGCCGGTGGGTCCGGACGGGGCCGCGGGACCGGCCGGAGCGGTGAAACCGGTGCGGCGCCGGCGACGGCTGCTGCTGGTCGGCCTCCTCGTCCTGCCCCTGCTGGCCGGACTCGTCCCCCTCCTCGCCGTCCCCGGCACCGCGCAGGCCGCCTCCGGCTGCTCCGGCCGGCCCGCGAAGACGGTCGGGTTCTCCACGGGAGAGCTGCGCGTCTACAAGAGCCGCGCCCACGTCTGCGCGGTGACCGTCGCCAAGAAGCCCGGCAAACGGCGGACGATGAGCGTCACGCTCCAGGCGCGCGGCGGTCGTGCGGTCTCCGACAAGGGCTCGTACACGAAGATGGCGGGCCCGGTCACGGTCAACGCGCTGAACCGCTGCGTCCGGGCCGGCGGCGCGATCGGCAGGAAATCCGTCTCCACCGGCTGGATCCTCTGCTGACACCTCCGTCGGCCCCGTTTGCCGACATTGACCACTCACACGGACAACCGGGTCTGGCGTGGCGTGTGTTGCCCCGATAAGTTCACGGCGACTGTTGTGAATCAAGGGGAGCGTGCATGCGCAAGTCACTCACAGGGGTTCTCTCGCTCGCCGTGCTCATAGGCACGGTCGGAGCCACGGGGGCCTCGGCCGGTGCGGCCACCGCCGCGGAACCGGCCGCGAAGCGGAGCAGCGGAGCCGCCCTCGGCAGCGAAGCGAGCACCGAGGACATCAAGGACCGCATCCTGGCGATCCCGGGCATGAGCCTGATCGAGGAGAAGCCGTACGCCGGCTACCGCTACTTCGTCCTCGACTACACCCAGCCGGTCGACCACCGGCGCCCGTCGAAGGGCACGTTCCAGCAGCGCCTGACCCTGCTGCACAAGGACGTGAGCCGCCCGACGGTCTTCTTCACCAGCGGCTACAACGTCTCCACCAACCCCAGCCGCAGCGAACCGACGCAGATCATCGACGGCAACCAGGTCTCCCTGGAGTACCGCTACTTCACCCCGTCCCGCCCGGCCCCGGCCGACTGGTCCAAGCTGGACATCTGGCAGGCCGCCAGCGACCAGCACCGGGTGTTCACGGCGCTGAAGAAGATCTACGACAAGAAGTGGCTGGCCACCGGCGGGTCCAAGGGCGGCATGACCGCCACGTACTTCGAGCGCTTCTACCCGAAGGACATGGACGGCGTCGTCGCCTACGTCGCGCCCAACGACGTGAACAACGACGAGGACTCGGCGTACGACCGGTTCTTCCGCAAGGTCGGCACCAAGGAGTGCCGCGACAAGCTCGCCGGGGTGCAGCGCGAGGCGCTGATCCGCCGGGCCCCGCTCCAGAAGAAGTACAAGGAACAGGCCGCCGCCAACGGCTGGACCTTCAACACCATCGGCTCCATGGACCGCGCCTACGAGGCCACGGTCATGGACTACGGGTGGGCCTTCTGGCAGTACAGCCTGCTCGCCGACTGCGTGGACATTCCGGCCGACGCGAAGAAGGCCACGGACGATGACATCTGGAACTCCGTCGACGCCATCTCCGGCTTCTCCGCCTACGTCGACCAGGGCCTGGAGACGTACACCCCGTACTACTACCAGGCGGGTACGCAGCTCGGGTCGCCGGACATCAAGCAGCCCTGGCTCGGCAACCTGAGCCGCTACGGCTACCAGCCGCCGCGCAACTTCGTGCCCCGCTCCATCCCGATGAAGTTCGACCGGGGCGCGATGCGGGACATCGACCGCTGGGTCAAGCACAACGCCCGGCAGATGATGTACGTCAACGGCCAGAACGACCCGTGGAGCGCGGAGCCGTTCCGCCTCGGCCGCGGCGCGAAGGACAGCGCGGTCCACACCGTCCCCGGCGGCAACCACGGCTCGAAGGTCTCCGGTCTCCCCGAGGCCCAGAAGGCGAAGGCCACCGCCGACATCCTGCGCTGGGCGGGCGTCGCCCCGGCGGCCGTCCAGGACGACCCGGCGAAGGCGAAGCCGCTGGCGAAGTTCGACACGAAGCTGGACCAGCGCAACGGCGAGATCGAGCGCGGCGAGGCGACGCTGCGCCCGTAGCCGCTCCCTTCGGCCGGTCGCTCCCGTCGGCTGTGCCCGTCGGTCACCGTCACCATCCGGTGGCCCGGCGGGCGCAGCCCACCGGCTTGTCCCCGCGCAGGGAGACGAACAGGTCTGTGTCGCCCGGGCACCGGTCCCGCCGCTGCACCGCCGACTCCACCCGGTAGCGCGGGGCGCGGCCGCCCGCGTCCGCGCAGGCGGTCTCCGTGACCTCGCCCGCGCGGGAGGCCGTGACGCAGTCGCCGACGACGGTCAGCGGGCCGCCGCCCTGCCCTGGGTCGCCCGGGTGCGGGGGCTCAAGGTTCCGCATGCAGGCGTAACCGGTGGTGAGCCGGGAACGGGCCCCGGCGCCCGTCTCGGAGACGTGCAGGACGAAGTCGGTGGGGTCAGGGCAGGGCGGCCCCGACGACGGGGTGCCGAGGTGCCGGGCGAGGACGGTGGCCGCGGCCTTCTCGCTGCGGCAGAACACCTCCCGGATCACGGGGCCCCGCGAGCTGCAGTCCCCGGGCCCGAGGAACACCACCCCGTACGGTGACGGGCCGGGCTGGGCGGGGACGGGCCCCCGGTCGTCGCTGACCGTTCCGCCGCCCGGGGCCGAGCAGGCCGTCAGCAGGAGCGCGGCCGCGGCGGCGGCCACGGCCAGGACGGCGACCCGGGCCGGTACGGCGACGCGGACCGGCACCCCGGCCGGGGGCCGGGCCGGTAACGGGGTGGGCCGCCGGCTCCGGGCCCCCGAGGACATGTGCTCATCCATGAGAAACCCCCCAATACGTCAGTAAAGACGTACACCCGGCGCGGCCCGCCGGAGCGGGGGCCACGCCAGGTGCGGGGGTGCTTTGCGTCGGCGGCCGGATGGCGGGCCGCCCGGTCGCCGTAGGGCTAGTACGACAGTCCGTGGCCCACCGGGTACAGCACCTGCGTCGGATCGTCCGCGCGCTGCACCGGGACCGGCAGGGTGCCCTCCGGTTCGGCGCGGCCCGCGATCACCCGGGCGGCGGCGCGCAGTTCGACATCGGTCCAGGAGTACGCGGCGAGGCTCGCCGCGACACCGGCCCCGGTGAGGTGGGCGATGTCGTACGGGTTGCGGATCGCGACGGTGACGACGGGGACGCCGGTCGCCACGAGCGCGGTCACCAGAGTGCGCTGCGAGCTGCTCGCCGTGACGTTGTACGTCGCCACGACCACCGCGTCCTTGCCCGCGGCGGCGGCGACCGCCTCGTCGATCTTCGCCTGGTTCGGGGCTGTACCGGTGGACAACGCCCGTGCGGTGAAGCCCAGTTCGCCGAAGGCATGGGCCAGGGTGCCGGTCGGCGGGCCCGTCGTCCCGGAGGGCGATGCCGGATCGGCCCCCACCACCAGCAGGTTGCGATGGGTGCGCCGGGAGAGCGGCAGCAGCGCGCCCGGGTCGGCGAGCAGGGTCGTCGTGCGCTCGGCGATCCGGTCGGCGGCGGCCCGGTGGGCGCGGCTGCCGACCGTACGCTCGACGTCGCGGTGACCGACGAACGGATCCCGGAACAGGCCGAGACCGCTCTTCAGCCGCAGGATCCGCAGGATCGATTCATCGACCCGTGCCTCGCTGATCTCGCCGCCCCGGACCGCCTCCAGCACCGCGTTCCAGGCCACGGAGAGACTCGGCGGGTTCAGCAGCTGGTCCACGCCCGCCAGCAGTGCGAGGACCGGCACCCGGTCGTCGCCGTACTTCGTGCGCACCCCCTCCATGCCGAGCGAGTCGGTGACCACCACTCCGTCGTAGCCCAGCTCCTCGCGGAGGATGCCGGTGAGGATCGGCCGGGAGAGCGTGGCCGGGTCCTCGGACGGGTCGAGGGCGGGGACCACGATGTGCGCGGTCATGATCGAGTCGATACGGGCCCGGATCGCGGCGCGGAACGGCGGGGCGTCCAGCTCCTCCCACTGTTCGCGGGTGTGGTTGATGACGGGCAGCCCGGTGTGGCTGTCGGTGTTCGTGTCGCCGTGGCCGGGGAAGTGCTTGGCGGTCGACGCGACCCCCGCGCCCTGATAGCCCTTCACCTGCGCTGCGACCAGGTCGGCCACCGCGTCGGGGTCCGAGCCGAAGGACCGTACGCCGATGACCGGGTTGGCCGGGTTGACGTTGACGTCGGCGTCCGGCGCGTAGTTCTGGTTGATGCCGAGCGCGGCCAGCTCCGCGCCCGCGATCCAGGCCGCCCGCCGGGTGTCGGAGCGCGAGCCGCCCGCGCCGAGCGCCATCGCGCCGGGCAGCAGCGTGGCGGGTTCGCCGACCCGGCAGACGATGCCGTGCTCCTGGTCGGTGGAGACGAGCAGCGGCACCCGGGGACGCCCGGCGAGCGCGGCGCGCTGGAGGCCGTTGGAGAGGTCGGCGATCTGGTGCGGGTCGCGGGTGTTGCGTGCCCAGGTGAAGTAGATGATCCCGCCGACGTGGTACGTGGAGATCAGCTCGGCGCCCGTACGGACCCCGATCTCCTTGAGGTTCGCGTCGATGTCGGCCTGGTCGGGGTCGGTGGCGGAGTGCCCGTAGACCCGCATCACGAAGAGCTGGCCGACCTTCTCCTCCAGGCTCATCCCGGCGATGATCTGCCGCAGCCGGCGGTCGGTGGAGGCGTTCGTGGAGTGCGCGGATGCGACGGAGGGGGCGGCGGCGAGGGCGCCGGTCGCCGCGGCCGCCGTGGCGGCGGCGGTGGCGGTGAGGAGGGTGCGTCTTGAGGTGCGGTGGGGCACGTGAGCTCCTTCCCGGGGTGAAAGAAACTTCCAAGGAAGTACGCTTATAGGGAAAGTAACTTCCGGTCAAGAGTCCGGGCCGCCCGCGTCACGACCCGTACGCGAACGGGCGGAGGGGGCCGGACC
>NZ_JBHXJG010000012.1:0-54497 GCF_042723425.1 Streptomyces sp. NPDC058375
GGGACGTGGACCGGGGGGCGCTGTCGCGTCTGCCGGGGCGCTACGCGGTAGCGGGCACCGCGGTCTTCGGCTCCGCGTCGCGGACCTCGTCCCGGTCGGCGTCGTCGCCGAAGGAGTCGATCGGGGAGGCCGAGGCCGAGTTGTACGCGTCGTGGTCGAGGATCTTCTCGCGGGCCGAGACGATCACCGGGACCAGCGCCTGGCCGGCCACGTTGGTGGCGGTGCGCATCATGTCCAGGATCGGGTCGATCGCCATCAGCAGCCCGACGCCCTCCAGCGGGAGGCCCAGCGTGGACAGGGTGAGGGTCAGCATGACCGTCGCGCCGGTGAGACCGGCGGTGGCCGCCGAGCCGATCACCGAGACGAAGGCGATCAGGAGGTAGTCGCCGATGCCCAGCTGCACGTCGAAGATCTGCGCGATGAAGATCGCCGCCAGCGCCGGGTAGATCGCGGCGCAGCCGTCCATCTTGGTGGTCGCGCCGAACGGGACCGCGAAGGAGGCGTACTCCTTCGGAACGCCGAGGCGCTCGGTGACCCGCTGGGTGACCGGCATGGTGCCGACCGAGGAGCGGGAGACGAAGGCGAGCTGGATCGCGGGCCAGGCGCCCTTGAAGAACTGGAGCGGGCTGACCTTGGCGACGGTGGCCAGGAGCAGCGGGTAGACGCCGAACATCACCAGGGCGCAGCCGATGTAGACGTCGGCGGTGAACGTCGCGTACTTGCCGATGAGGTCCCAGCCGTAGTCGGCGATGGCGTAGCCGATGAGGCCGACGGTGCCGATCGGGGCGAGGCGGATGACCCACCACAGGGCCTTCTGGAGCAGTTCCAGGATCGACTGGCTGAGGGTGAGGATCGGCTTGGCCTTTTCGCCGAGCTTGAGGGCGGCGATACCGGCGACGGCGGCCATGAACACGATCTGGAGCACGTTCAGCTCGGTGAACGGCGTGATCACGTTGTCCGGGACGATGCCGGTCAGGAAGTCGATCCAGCTGCCCTTGGTGTCGGAGAGCTCGCCGTCCTTCGGCGTGAGGCCGGTGCCGGAGCCGGGGTTGGTGATCAGGCCGATCGCGAGGCCGATCGCGACCGCGATCAGCGAGGTGATCATGAACCAGAGCAGGGTGCGGGTCGCCAGCCGGGCGGCGTTGTTGACCTGGCGCAGGTTGGTGATCGACACGAGGATCGCGAAGAAGACCAGCGGGGCGACGGCCAGCTTCAGCAGCTGGACGAAGAGCGAGCCGATCTCGTCGAGGGTGGTGACGAGCCAGCCGAGCTCCTGGCTGCGGGCCAGCCAGCCGAGCAGCACACCGAGGACGAGACCGACGACGATCTGGGCCCAGAAGGGGAACCTGGGTATACGGGAACGGGAACCGGAGCCGGAGCCTGTGGGCTGCTCGGCCTCGGGGGTGGCGGGCGCGGAGTTCGCGGACACGGACACACTCCATGGAGGACGCATCGGGACGCACGGAGGCATCCGTACGATCGCGCGGTGGAACGGGGACGGGGTCGCGGCGCCCGCGTCAGGGGCGGCGCCGCTGCATGATGCCGTATCAGACCTCGCGGCAACAGACCGCGGACATACAGCGGCAGAGATCGACATGCAGGCGCGCCACGAGCGGGATGCTCGCGGCATGACGGGGGCGCACAGCTGTCTTCATACCGAACACGTTAACACTTGAACTTTGAGAAGCTCAAAGTCTTTCTTTGGCTCGGAGGCGGCGCACCCCGGCTCAGGGCGGCGCGCCCCGCCGCGCACGTGTCCGGAGAACGCCGAAGACCCCGTACCGGAGCGGCTTGCTCCGGTACGGGGTCCGGCGGAAGGAGGGGTCGCGCGGCGCGCGCGTGTGAGGAACCTTACTGAACCGCGTCCTCGCGGGTGCGGTTGGCGTCCAGGCGGGCCTTGGTGCGGTCGACGCCGGCGACGATCTGCTCGGACATCTCGTCACGCTGCTTGCGCAGCAGCACATAGCTGAGCGGGGCGGAGAGCAAGAGGCCGAGGAGGATCACCCAGATCGCGTTGGAGCCGCCGAGGCCCGAGGGGATCAGCCCGAAGTGGACGGCGACACCGGCGACGAAGAAACAGCCGACGAAGATCAGCAGGCGCAACGCCGTGTAACGGATCATCGCGCTCGGCTTGGCAGCGGACACGGCTGGCCCTCTCTCTTCCCATGGACGGTCGACATGCTTCTGCCCGTCCAGTGAAGCATGGCCCGAATTCTCTCGGTTCAGGGGGTTGCCGGGCCCGGGGCACTCCCCAGCGGGAGCAGCATGATGATGTCGTCACGGTCGTCGCCCGGCGCGACCCGGATGGCGTCCGGCACGCGGCCCACCTCCTTGTAGCCGCAGGCTGCGTAGAAGCGGTCGTTGCCGGTACCGCCCCGGCAGGTGAGCCGGATCGCCTCGATGCCCTCGATGGAGCGCGCGGCGTCGGCGGCGGCCGCCATGAGGTCGCGGCCGCGCCCCTGGCCCTGGAGGCGGGGGTGGACCATCACGGTGTAGAGCATGAGCCAGTGCTGGAGCAGCCGGTGGTCGTTGAGGGAGAGGAAGGCGGTGGCGACGACGGCACCGTCCTCGTCCCGGCCGACCAGCAGCCTGACCTTCCCCTTCTCGATGGCGGCGAGGTGCTTGAGCAGATCGGGCCGGATCTCCTCGGGGGTGACGGGCGCGACGAAGCCGACGGCTCCGCCCGCGTTGGTGACATCGGCCCACAGGGCGGTGATGCCGTCGCGGAGGGCAGGGGTGAACGAGGGATCCAGCTCAAAGGTAAGGGCCATAGGGAGACAGTAACCATTACAGACGGGGAGGCTCAACCCGGTCCGGAACATGAGAAAGCCCCGGCCGGGAACGGCGGCCGGGGCTCTCGCACATCAGGGGTACGTCAGACCCGCATCGGCTGCGGCGACTCGCGCCGGTCCGCCTCCGGGCCCGGGTACTCGCGCAGGATCTCGTACCGGGTGTTCCGCTCGACCGGCCGGAAACCGGCGTCGCGGATCAGGTCGAGCAGGTCCTCACGGCCGAGCTTGTTCGGCGTGCCGAAGTCGTCCGCGTCGTGCGTGATCTTGTACTCGACGACCGAGCCGTCCATGTCGTCCGCACCGTGCTGCAGCGCGAGCTGGGCGGTCTGCACGCCGTGCATCACCCAGAACACCTTGACGTGCGGCACGTTGTCGAAGAGCAGCCGGGAGACCGCGAAGGTCTTCAGCGCCTCCGCGCCGGTCGCCATCGTCGTGCGCGCCTGGAGCTTGTTGCGGACCTTGCCGTCCTTCATGTCCACGAAGTCGTGCTGGTAGCGCAGCGGGATGAAGACCTGGAAGCCGCCGGTCTCGTCCTGCATCTCCCGCAGCCGCAGCACGTGGTCGACGCGGTGGCGGTGCTCCTCGATGTGCCCGTACAGCATCGTCGCAGGGGTCTTGAGCCCCTTCTCGTGCGCGAGACGGTGGATGCGCGACCAGTCCTCCCAGTGGGTGCGGTGGTCGACGATGTGCTGGCGGACCTCCCAGTCGAAGATCTCCGCGCCGCCGCCGGTCAGGGATTCGAGACCGGCCTCGATCAGCTCGTCGAGGATCTCGGAGGCCGAGAGGCCGGAGATCGTCTCGAAGTGGTGGATCTCCGTCGCCGTGAACGCCTTCAGCGCCACGTCCGGCAGGGCTTCCTTCAGCGCGCTGAGCGAGCGCGGGTAGTAGCGCCACGGGAGCGTCGGGTGGAGGCCGTTGACGATGTGCAGCTCGGTGAGGTTCTCGCCCTCCATCGCCTTGGCGAGGCGGACGGCCTCCTCGATGCGCATCGTGTACGCGTCCTTCTCGCCCGGCTTCCGCTGGAACGAGCAGTACGCGCACGAGGCGGTGCACACGTTGGTCATGTTGAGGTGCCGGTTGACGTTGAAGTGCACCACGTCGCCGTTCTTGCGCGTGCGCACCTCGTGCGCGAGCCCGCCCAGCCACGCCAGGTCGTCGGACGCGTAGAGCGCGATCCCGTCCTCGCGGGTCAGCCGCTCGCCGGCCCGGACCTTCTCCTCCAGCTCGCGCTTGAGTCCCGCGTCCACCAGTCCGCCTCCCATATCTCCGTGTATCAGACTCCGACCAACCGTACTCCCCCACCCTTCGGCCGGGAGGTGCCCCCTCTACGGCGCTCCGCGCCTATGACTCCTCGGGAAGCTCCCCGACCCGGTTCTCCCACTTGGTGGAGAGCACGATCGTCGTACGCGTGCGGGAGACGCCCTTCGTACCGCTGAGGCGGCGGATCGTCTTCTCCAGGCCGTCCACGTCGCCGACGCGCACCTTGAGCATGTACGAGTCGTCGCCCGCGATGAACCAGCAGTCCTCGATCTCCGCGAGGTCCTTCAGCCGGCGCGCCACGTCCTCGTGGTCGGCCGCGTCCGAGAGCGAGATCCCGATCAGCGCGGTCACGCCGAGGCCCAGCGACGCGGAGTCGACGGTGGCGCGGTAACCGGTGATGACACCGGCGGTTTCCAGCCGGTTGATGCGGTCGGTGACGCTGGGCCCGGAGAGCCCCACGAGCCGCCCCAGCTCGGCGTACGAGGCCCTGCCGTTCTCCCTGAGGGCCTGGATGAGCTGCCTGTCCACCGCGTCCATATGACTGAAACCTTCCATTGTTCAGCAGTACCGCGAGTCTACGTGTAGAATCTAAGGCATGCAGGGTCGACGCCCTGCAAATCTTCTAGAACATCCAAGAAATGCTTTCGAATCTTCAGGAGTGAACTTCACCGTGTACACGATCGAGATGGCCTACGCCCGGATGCGCGAGCTGCAGGACCTGGCCAACCGCTCGCGTGCCCACCAGCCCGCCGCCGCGCACCGCGTCGACAAGACCCGCACCCCCCGCGCGCACAAGAAGCGCTGACCAGGACCTATCGGTCCTGAGGGGGCCGGGAGCCACCGAGCTCTCCTTCCCAGCGGCGGTACAAGCGGTGCGGCACGTCCGCCGCGTCCAGCACCCGCCCCGCGACGAAATCCACCAGGTCCTGGATGTGCGTCGCGCCCGCGTAGAACGCCGGAGAGGCGGGCAGCACGACCGCGCCCGCCTCGTCCAGGGCCACCATCTGCTTCAGCGTCTGGCCGCTCAGCGGGGTCTCGCGCACCGCGACGACGAGCGGGCGGCGCTCCTTGAGCGTCACGCTCGCGGCCCGCTGGAGCAGATCCTTCGACAGACCGAGCGCCACTCCGGCCACACAGGCCGTCGAGGCCGGCACGATGAGCATCCCCTTCGCCGGGTACGACCCGGAGGACGGCCCGGCGGCCAGATCACCGGCCGGCCAGTGGCGTACGCGCTCCAGCTCCGCGTCCCCCACCGCGAAGGCGTCCGGCTTCCCGTCGGCGCCGCGATCCAGCCAACAGCGCAGGTCCTCGCGCCAGTGCCCGTCCCGGAACGCGATGCCGGTCTCGTCCAGCAGCGTGAGGCGCGAGGCCCGGCTCACCACCAGGTCCACGCTCTCGCCGGCCGCCAGGAGCCCGCGCAGAACGGCGGCCGCGAACGGGGTACCCGAAGCGCCCGACACCCCGACAATCCAAGGCCGCCGCTGCTGCTGAGTCACTGAAGTCCTGGATTCCACACCTGCGAGCCTATCCGGCACGCCTTCGCGCCCGGCACCCGGAACCGGGCGGGCGCCACAGACGTTCTCCGGGTGACGGGCAACCCGGGGGCAGGGGCACACCATGGGCGACTACTGGACCACCGACCGCACCGCGAACAACGGCGCCACCGGCAGCGCGCGGGCCCTGACCGCCGGGATCCTGATGGCGGGCTGGGTGGCCTTGCTGTGGGTCCTCGAAGGGATCGACGTGGCCACGGGCCATGCCCTCGACACGTACGGCATCAGCCCCCGCGAGATGGCGGAGCTGCGGGACGTGGTGCCCGCCGCCTTCCTGCACAGCGGCTGGGAGCACGTGGCCTCCAACAGCGTCCCGCTGCTGGTCCTCGGCTTCATAGCCGCCCTCGCCGGGCTGCGCCGGTTCGCCGCCGTCGTCCTGACGATCATCCTGGCCAGCGGGATCGGCGTCTGGCTGACCGCCCCGGAGAACACGATCACGCTCGGCGCGTCCGGCGTGGTCTTCGGGCTGCTGGGCTATCTGCTGGTCCGCGGCTTCGTGGACCGCCGCCCCTGGGACGTCCTCATAGGCATCGGTGTCGCCGTGGTCTACGGCTCGCTGCTGTGGGGCGTCCTGCCGACCAACACGGGCGTCAGCTGGCAGGGGCATCTGTTCGGGCTGATCGGCGGGGTGGCGGCGGCGTTCCTCTTCCGTCGGCCGTCCGCGCGTCGAGGGCCGGACAACCTGGTCACGGTCTGAGGCGCCCTCGACGTCCCAGGAGCGTTACGGGGTCAGGCCCCGCACCAGCAGGTCCAGCAGGGCGCAGGCGAACAGCGCGATGCCGATGAAGCCGTTCACCGAGAAGAACGCCCGGTTCAGCCGCGACAGATCGTGCGGCCGCACCACGCGGTGCTCGTAGACGAACGCCACCGCGACGATCGCCATCCCGATCCAGTAGAAGACCTCGGCGTCCGTCGCCAGGCCGAACCACACCAGCAGCCCGGTCGTGATCGCGTGGCACACCCGCGCGCCCCACAGCGAGGCCGGGATCCCGAAGCGCGCCGGGAAGGAGAGCACCCCGTGCGCCCGGTCCGCAACCACGTCCTGGCAGGCGAAGATCAGGTCGAAGCCGCCGATCCAGATGCCCACCGCGAGCCCGAGGATCACCGCGTCCCACGACCAGCTGCCCGTCACCGCGAGCCAGGCGCCGACCGGCCCGATGGCCTGCGCGAGCCCCAGGATGGCGTGCGGGAAGTTCGTGAACCGCTTGCCGTACGGGTAGACCACCATCGGCACGACGGCCAGCGGCGCGAGCACCAGGCAGAGCGGGTTGAGCAGGGCCGCCGCGCCGAGGAAGACCGCGAGCGCCACGATCGCGCCGGTCCACGCCGACTTCACCGACACCGCGCCGGTCACCAGCTCCCGGCCGGCGGTGCGCGGGTTCCGGGCGTCGATCTCCCGGTCGATGATCCGGTTGGCGGCCATCGCGAACGTCCGCAGCCCCACCATCGCCAGCGTGACCAGCAGCAGGACACCCCATTGGATGGTGCCGTCCAGCTGGAACATCGCGGTCAGCGCGGCGATGTAGGCGAAGGGCAGCGCGAAGACCGAGTGCTCGATCATCACGAGCCGGAGGAAGGCCTTCACCTTGCTGGTGGAGGGTGCGGGGCCCTGGACGGACGCCGCTTCTGCCGCACTGCTCACAGCCCGTATTCCTTCCAGCGGCGGTCGACCTTCGCCGCCGTGTCCGGGTCGGAGACGACCATCTCCGGCCAGCCGCCGTCCCGGGTGTAGCCCTCGGTGGGCAGCTTCTTCGTGGCGTCGATGCCCGCCTTGCCGCCCCAGAACTGCTGGTACGAGGCGTGGTCCAGGTGGTCGACCGGACCCTCGGCGACCGTGAGGTCCCGGGCGTAGTCGGTGTTGCCGAGCGCCCGCCAGGCGACCTCGTGCAGATCGTGGACGTCGCAGTCGGAGTCGACGACCACGATCAGCTTGGTCAGCGACATCATGTGCGCGCCCCAGATCGCGCTCATCACCTTCTGGGCGTGCTTCGGGTACTTCTTGTCGATCGAGACGATCGCGCAGTTGTGGAAGCCGCCCGCCTCGGGGAGGTGGTAGTCCACGATGTCCGGCACGATGATCTTCAGCAGCGGCAGGAAGAACCGCTCCGTGGCCCGGCCCAGCGGCCCGTCCTCGGTCGGCGGCCGGCCCACCACGATGGACTGGAGCAGGGGCCGCCTGCGCATGGTGACGCAGTCGATGGTCAGTGCGGGGAACGGTTCCTGCGGGGTGTAGAAGCCGGTGTGGTCCCCGAACGGGCCCTCGGGCAGCATCTCCCCCGGCTCCAGCCACCCCTCGATGACGACCTCCGCCTGCGCGGGGACCTGGAGCGGGACGGTCTTGCAGTCGACCATCTCGATCCGCTTGCCCTGGACGAACCCGGCGAACAGATACTCGTCGATGTCCCCGGGCAGCGGCGCGGTGGAGGCGTACGTCACGGCGGGCGGGCAGCCGAAGGCGATGGCGACGGGCAGCCGCTCACCGCGCCTCGCCGCCACCTGGTAGTGGTTGGCGCTGTCCTTGTGGATCTGCCAGTGCATCCCGATGGTGCGCTTGTCGTGGCGCTGGAGCCGGTAGAGGCCCAGGTTGCGAACGCCGTTCTCGGGGTGCTTGGTGTGGGTGAGGCCGAGGTTGAAGAACGAGCCGCCGTCCTCGGGCCAGGTGAACAGCGCGGGCAGCTTGTCCAGGTCGACGTCGTCGCCGGTCAGGACCACTTCCTGGACGGGCGCGTCGCTCGACTTCACCTTCTTCGGCGGTACGTGCACCATCGAGCCGAGCTTCCCGAAGGCTTCCCGTACGCCGACGAAGCCCTGCGGCAGCTCCGGCTTGAGGAGTCCGCCGATCTTGTCGCTGATGTCGCTGTAGGACTTCAGGCCCAGGGCCTTGAGCAGCCGCCGGTCGGTGCCGAAGACGTTCATGGCCAGGGGCATCGAGGACCCCTTGACGTTCTCGAACAGCAGGGCGGGACCGCCCGCCTTGTTGACCCGGTCGACGATCTCACCGACCTCCAGGTGGGGGTCGACCTCGACCTTGACGCGCTTGAGATCACCATCGCGCTCAAGAGCCCGGAGCAGGGAGCGAAGATCGTCGTAAGCCATGCGGTCCAGTTTGTCATCCCCGGTCCCGCGGCCCCGCCGGGGCTCCCCCGTCCAGCGCCCCGGATCCTTCATGACGAGCCGGTACCCTGGCCGCGATACGGGGCAATCATCCCGCCCGCCGCCACTTCCTGGGGGACGCACCATGAGAGCCCTGATGTTCATCGTGCCGCTGGCTCTGACGATCTACGCGTTCATCGACTGCCTGAACACCTCCGAAGAGGACACCAAGCACCTGCCGAAGATCGCCTGGGTCTTCATCATCCTGCTGTTCTGGATCGTCGGCCCGGTCGTCTGGCTCGTCGCCGGCAAGAACCGCCGCACCACGGCCGGGGCCGCCGGGCCCTCCTCGTGGCAGCGGGGCAGGCGGCAGCAGTGGGTGGCCCCGGACGACAACCTCGACTTCCTCAAGTCGCTCAAGAAGGACGACGAGAACGCCGAGGCCGAGGAGGAGCCGGGCCGCCACGACGGCGGGAAGAACCCCGACGACAAGACCCCGCCCGCTTCCTGACCGGATATTCCGCCCGGACGGGGTGATCTTTCCGACCGGCGCGGTGGGCACGTGACGGGGGCGGCGTCGGCCATCCTCGAAGAGGCAGCGCGGACACAGGCACCGCACGCGTGACCCTTCCGAGGAGCCCCCACATGCCCGAAACCCCCGCCGACGTCGTCGCCCGCCTCCGGGCCGCCTTCCGTACCGGCCGCACCAAGGACCTCGCCTGGCGCACCGGCCAATTGGAGCGGCTGCGCGCCCTCCTCACCGAGCACGGTGACGACCTCGCGGACGCGCTCCGCGCCGACCTCGGCAAGGGCCGCAAGGAGGCGTACCGCACCGAGATCGACTTCACGGTGCGGGAGATCGACCACACGCTGGAGCACCTGGCCGACTGGCTGCGCCCCGAGCCCGCTCCCGTACCGCCGCACCTCGCCCCCACGGGCGCCCAGGCCCGTACGGTGCTGGATCCGCTCGGCGTCGTCCTGGTCATCGCGCCCTGGAACTACCCGGTGCAGCTGCTGCTCGCCCCGGTCGTCGGCGCGCTCGCGGCCGGGAACTGCGTGGTGGCCAAGCCCAGCGAGCTGGCGCCCGCGACCTCCGCCGCCGTGGCCCGGCTGCTGCCCCGGTATCTGGACCCGGAGGCGGTCGCGGTCGTGGAGGGGGCGGTCGAGGAGACGACGGCCCTGCTGGAGCAGCGCTTCGACCACATCTTCTACACCGGCAACGGCACGGTCGGCCGGATCGTGATGGCCGCCGCCGCGAAGCATCTGACGCCCGTCACCCTGGAGCTGGGCGGCAAGTCCCCGGCCTTCGTCGACCGGGGCACGGACCTGGACGCGGTGGCCGCCCGGCTGGTCGCGGGGAAGTTCCTCAACGCCGGGCAGACCTGTGTGGCCCCCGACTACGTGCTGACCGACCCGGAGACCGCGCCGGCCCTCGCAAAGGCGCTGACGGGCGCGGTGGAGAAGCAGTTCGGCGCGGACCCGGCGGACCACCCGGAGTACGGGCGGATCGTGAACGAGCGTCACTTCGACCGGCTGACCGGGCTGCTGGACTCCGGCCGTACGGTGGTCGGCGGGGCCCACGACCGGGCGACGAAGTACATCGCGCCGACCGTGCTGGCCGACGTGGCCCCCGACGCGCCGGTGATGGGCGAGGAGATCTTCGGGCCGATCCTGCCGCTGGTCACGGTGGACGGGCTGGACGAGGCGATCGGCTTCGTCAACGACCGGGACAAGCCGCTGGCGCTGTACGCGTTCACCGACTCCGACGCCGTACGGGAGAGGCTGCTGGCCGAGACGTCGTCGGGGGCGGTCGGCATCGGCCTGCCGCTGGCCCATCTCACCGTCTCGGACCTGCCGTTCGGCGGGGTCGGCGAGAGCGGCATGGGCAGCTACCACGGCCCGTACTCCGTGGAGACGTTCAGCCACCGCAAGGCGGTCCTGGACACCCCGCTGGGCTGACCCACGCGAAGGCGCCCCGGACAAAGATCCGTCCGGGGCGCCTTCGTGTTCGTGCGTACGCGGTCTCGGACCCCGGCGTCCTCAGACCCCGGCGTAGGAGTGCAGGCCGGAGACGAAGATGTTCACGCCGTAGTAGTTGAACAGCCAGCAGGCGAAGGCGACGAGCGCCAGGTAGGCGGCCTTGCGGCCCTTCCAGCCTGCGGTGGCGCGGGCGTGCAGGTAGGCGGCGTAGGCGACCCAGGTGATGAAGGACCAGACCTCCTTGGGATCCCAGCCCCAGTACCGGCCCCAGGCGTCGCCCGCCCAGATCGCGCCCGCGATGATCGTGAACGTCCACAGCGGGAAGACGGCCGCGTTGATCCGGTACGAGAACTTGTCCAGCGAGGCGGCCGCGGGCAGCCGCTCCATGACCGAGGCGGCGAACTTGCCCGGGGTGCCGCCGGAGGCGAGCTTGTTCTCGTAGCTGTCGCGGAAGAGGTAGAGGACCGTGCCGACCGCGCCGAGGTAGAAGACCGCGCCGCAGAGGATCGCCGTCGAGACGTGGATCCACAGCCAGTACGAGTGCAGCGCGGGCACCAGCTGGTCGCTGTCGGTGTAGAGCGTGGTGACCGCGATGCCGAGGTCCAGCAGGACGGTGGTGACCAGCGGGAGGCCGATCCAGCGGACGTTCTTCTTCAGTGCGAGCAGCACCAGGTAGGAGCCGACCACCACGGTGGAGAAGGTGATGGAGAACTCGTACATGTTGGCCCAGGGGGCCCGCTGCACGGACAGGGCGCGGGTGACGACCCCGCCCGCCTGGACGAAGAAGGCCACCACGGTCAGCGAGACCGCGATCCGGCCCCACAGGTCGCCCTTGAACGTGCCGCCCGCCGCACCCGGGCCGTCGGGCACGTCCCGCGTGCCGGCGGCGTTGCGGGTGATGACCTCGGGCCGCTCCAGCACGGCCGTGCCGCCGGTCTGCGCCTTCACCGCGGGGGCGGCGGCGGAGGCTCCGGCCGCGGTGCCGGACAGCGCGGCGGCCGTGCGGCCGACCTTGCTGCGGCTGCCGAGGACCCACTCCGCGATGTGCGCGAAGAAGGCCAGGGTGTAGACGGCCATCGACGAATAGATCAGCACATTGCTGGTGTGCGCCAGGCTCTCGTTGGTTGCGGCGGCGAGATTCACTTCTCAGCCCCTTCGGCAGGTGCTTCGGCAGGATGTACGGGCCGGCTCCCGGCCTCGTTCGTGGCATCGGGTGCGTCCCCGTCCGTGGACGTGGCCGTGGACACCGCAGGTTTCTCCGGCGCGACCGGCGCCGTGGTGACGAGAGCGGCCGAGAGGTCGCCCAGTTCCTCGGGGAGCTTCGCGGACTCGCTGCGGCCCAGGCCCGCCATCTCCACGACCGTGACGCCGTCGGCGCCCCGGACCGCCCGCACCCACACCCGGCGGCGCTGGATGAACAGCGATCCGGCGAGTCCGGCGATGGCGGCGACGGCTCCGCCGAGCGCCCAGCCGTTGCCCGGCTGCTGGGAGATCTGGAAGCTGGCCCACTCCTCGGTGCCCTCGAAGGTGATGGAACCGGCGCCGTCGGGCAGGTCAAGCTTCTCGCCGGGCATCAGCATCTTCTTGAGCAGCTCGCCGTCCTCGTCCTTGAACTCCTTCATCTTGGACGTGTCGAGCTGGTAGACGTTCTGCGCGAGCCCGGAGTCGACGCCGAGCGAGCCCTGGTAGGCGCTGAGCGCCAGCACGGGGAAGTCCAGCGCCGGGAACTGCGAGAACATCTGGCCCTTGCCGTGACCGGCGAAGGTCGGCACGAAGAACGCCTTGAAGCCCAGCTGGGTCTTGACGCCGTTCTTGTCCTTGTAGCCGTCCATCACCTTGATCGCGCCGGACGAGGTGATGTTGTTGTCGATCGGCAGGAGCGGCACGGCGGACTTCGAGACGACCTTGCCCTTGCCGTCCCGGACGGTGACGACGGGGGCGTAGCCGTGGGCGATCAGATAGACCTTGGTGCCGTCGACGACGAGCGGTTCGTTGACCTTGATGACGCCCTTGCGCTCCGCTCCGTCGGCGCCCTCGGTGTAGTTCACCCGGGCCTCGAAGGTGCGCGGGGTGCCGCGCTGCGGGCCGCTCTTCTCGTACGTACCGACGAAGTCGTCGAGCACGAAGCTGAACGGGGCCAGCGAGTCGGAGTCGTAGAGCGAGCCCGACTTGAAGTCGTCGTACTGGGTGAGCGTGTTGGAGAAACCGTCGCCCTCGACGACCAGCTTGCCGCCCTCGGACTTGAAGAGCTGCCCGGCGGCGAAGGCCACCAGCATCACGATCAGGGCGATGTGGAAGACCAGGTTCCCGGCCTCGCGGAGGTAGCCCTTCTCGGCGGCGACCGCGTCCCCGACCTCGTGCGTACGGAAGCGCCGCTTGCGCAGGATCGCGAGGGCCGCCTCGCGGACCTCCTCGGGCTCGGCCTCCGTGCGCCAGGTGGTGTACGCGGGCAGCCGGGTCAGCCGCTTCGGCGCGCCCGGCGGGCGGCTGCGGAGCTGGCCTACGAACTGGCCGGTGCGCGGCACGATGCAGCCGATGAGCGAGACGAACAGCAGGATGTAGATCGCGGAGAACCACACCGAGCTGTAGACGTCGAAGAGCTGGAGCGCCTCGTAGATCGGCGTGAGGGTGGTGTGCCGGTCCTTGAAGGCCTGCACCTTCATGTCGTCGACGCTGGTCTGCGGGATCAGCGACCCCGGGATCGCCCCGAGGGAGAGCAGGAAGAGCAGGATCAGCGCCACCCGCATCGAGGTCAGCTGACGCCAGAACCAGCGCACCCAGCCGATCACGCTCATCGCGGGCACGCCGGCCCCGGTGTCGGGGCGCTCCTCGCGGGGCGCGGTGGAGAGCTGTTCGCCGGCCGCGCCGTGGGCGGAGCCCTGCTCGTGCTCGTCCGCGCGCTCGCGCCTCCACGTGCTGTTCGCCTTGCTCATTGGACTCAGATCCCTACAACGAAGCCGCTGGACCAGCTCTGCATGTGCTGCATGAGCGTGGCCCACGCACCGGTCAGCAGCAGGATTCCGGTCACGATCATCATGCCGCCGCCGATCCGCATCACCCATGCGTAGTGGCGCTTGACCCAGCCGAACGCGCCGAGCGCCTTGCGGAAGGCGACCGCGGCGAGGACGAACGGGACACCGAGACCGAGACAGTACGCGATGGTCAGTATCGCGCCGCGTCCGGCGGTGGCGCTCTGGGTCGAGAGCGCCAGTACGGAGGAGAGCGTCGGGCCGATGCACGGGGTCCAGCCGATCCCGAACAGGGCGCCGAGCAGCGGTGCTCCGGCCAGACCGGTCACCGGCCGCTTGTGGAAGCGGAACTCGCGCTGCGTCACGCCCGGCAGGAGCCCCATGAAGAAGACGCCCATCAGGATCATCAGCACGCCGAGGACCTTGTTGAGCACCTCGGCGTGCATCTGGAGCTCTTGGCCGAAGTAGCCGAAGAGCGCGCCGGTGGAGGCGAACACGACAGTGAAGCCGAGGACGAACAGCGAGGCGCCGGCCACCACCCTGCCCCGGCGGGCGTCGGCCAGGTCGGTGCCGCTGACTCCGGTGACGTAACTCAGATAGCCGGGGACCAGCGGCAGGACGCAGGGCGAGAAGAAGGAGATGAGACCGGCCAGCAGGGCGAGCGGCAGAGCGGCCAGCAGCGCCCCGGACAGCACGGTGTCGTTGTACGCGGCCAGCGTGACGGTCTCGTGGTGGGCGGCGAGCGGGATCACCGGATCACTTCTCCGCGATGATCGGGTCGATCATCTCGCGCAGCTCGTCCCCGTTCAGCGCCTGGAGCGTGCGGGCCGCGATCTTCCCGTCCCGGTCGATGACCACGGTGGACGGGATGGCCTGCGGGTTCAGGGTGCCCTTGGGGAAACGGAGGATGAGCTTGCCGATCGGGTCGTAGAAGCTGGGGTACTCGACCCCGTAGTCCTTCTCGAAGTTGATCGCCTTGTCCCGCTCGGGGTCGCGGGTGTTTATCCCGACGAACTGGACGCCCTGGTCCTTCGTCTCCTCGGAGACCTTCGCGAAGTACTTCGCCTCCAGCCGGCAGGGGCCGCACCAGGAGCCCCAGACGTTCAGCACGACGACCTTGCCCTTGTAGTCGGCGAGGTCGAGCGGCTTGCCCTCCAGGCTGTTGCCGTCGAGCTTGGGCGCGGCCACCCGGTCCGCCTTCGCGACGGTGGAGACGCCCCCGCTGCCGGTGACGAAGTTGGTGTTGCCGCCGCCCCCGGCCTTGTTGCCGTCGCCGCACGCGGTCAGCGTCAGGGCACCGGCCACGGCGGTGGCGGCGAGCAGGGTGAAGCGGCGTCGGGACGCGCGGCCAAAGCTCATGTGAAAAGTTTCGCATGGCAGTTTCCGGCGATCTGCGCGCCCCCCTCGGTGCCCGTAAAGCCCCTTGTCAAGCCTGTTTAAAGAAGGAGTTCCAGCCGCCGGCGGGCGCCTGCCCGACGTCCAGCGTCCGGAGCTTGGCGAGGACGGCGGGATCCTGGGCGTCGAGCCAGTCGACGTACTGCCGGAACGAGACGAGACGGACGTCGTCCTTGTCCGCGACCTTCTTGATCACTTCTTCGACGGCGTCCATATAGATGCCGCCGTTCCACTCCTCGAAGTGGTTGCCGATGTAGAAGGGCGCGCGATTCGACTCGTAGGCGCGCTGGAATCCGGCGAGATAGGCGTCGGTCGCCTGCTGCCGCCAGGCGGGATAACGCGCGGGCATGCCCTTGGTCGAATTCTGCGACTGGTTGGCGAGGATGTTGTAGTCCATCGAGAGCACCTCGAAGGAGTGCCCGGGGAACGGCATCGCCTGCAGCGGCAGGTCCCAGACGCCGCCGCGCTTGACGGGCCAGGTCTGGCGGCCGCCGGGCGAGCTGGCGTCGTAGCGCCAGCCCAGCTTGCTCGCGGTCGGCAGGAGATTGTCCTGGCCGAGCAGGCAGGGGGTGCGGCCGCCGACGAGTTCCTTGCGATAGTCGAACGGAAGCGGGTCCTCGTTCTCCCAGCCGGTGTTCGTCCGCCATTCCGTGACGAACGACACAGCCTGATTGATCTCGCTGTGCCATTGGGCCGGCGTCCAGCGCTCCACGGATCCGGAACCGCCGCAGAAATGCCCGTTGAAGTGGGTGCCGATCTCATGGCCGTCCAGCCACGCCTGACGCACGTACTTCAGCGTGTCCTTGACGTGATCGTCGGTGAGATAGCCGATGTCGGAGGCGCCGCGGGGGTTGTTCGGCGGACGGTAGAGGGATTTCTTCGACTCGGGCAGCAGATAGATCCCGGAGAGGAAGAACGTCATCGCCGCGTCGTGTTCCTTGGCGAGTTCGAGAAAGCGCGGGAAGAGCCCGTTGCCGACCTCGCCCGCGCCGTCCCAGGAAAAGATCACGAACTGCGGGGGCTTCTGGCCGGGTTCGAGCGGGACGGGCGCGTCCGGCTGGTGGGGCTGCTTGCCGGTGTCGGCGGTCGAGCCGTCGCCGATCAGCCGGACCTTGTTCTTCGGCGAACCGTTTCCGCTGCCGTTGCCGCCGGTACCGGAGTCACCCTCGCCGCCCTGGCCGGACCCTCCGTCACCGGAGGAGCCCGAGGTGCCACAGCCGGCGAGTCCGATCGCGGCTGCGGCCCCGAGTCCCGCGCCGAGCAGGCCCCTTCGATTGATGTCGCGCATACCGTCCCCATCTGCGGTCGTTTTATCTCAAGCCCATACAAACTGCTGAAGGGTTAGATGAGGCGCGTAACACGACGGTTCCGTGCATTTGGGGACTTTCTTTACGCTTTACCTTGCGGCCGCCCGGCCGATCTTGGTGCGACGTCCGTACGGCGCCCGCACGTATCTACGAGCAGCTCCGATGTGGGGGACGCGGGAGAAGCCCTCCGCAGTTCTGCTGTGGGCCGACGGGTCGCCGATCGACGAGTCACCGATCGGCGAGGCGGCGGCCGAGAGGTCGGCTTCCCTGGATCGTCGAACTCATGCGCGGGCGGGGGCCCCGCCCCCGGCCGCCCCTCCCGGAAGGCCTCCACCAGGGCGTCGATTGGGAGCCCCTGCCTGCTTGGAAAACAGGGACGGGACCGCCCGCCGCGATGCGCGGCAGCCGGTCCCGTAACGTTCCGTCGTTCCGTACGTCCCGTACATCCCGTCCCGTGGCGTCGGACTACGCGCCGAACGCCTTGGACTGGCCCTTCGCGGCCTTCCCCTTCGCCGGCTTGGCCCCGGCCAGCAGGTGCACAGGCACCAGGTCCCGGGCCGGCTCCGAGTAGCCGACCGAGACGATCTTGTCGCCCCGGTAGGTGAAGCTGGTCAGCGAGGCCAGGGTGCACTGCCGCTTGCGCGGGTCGTGCCACAGCCGGCGGCGCTCCACGAACGAACGCAGGATCCAGATCGGCAGCTGGTGGCTGACGCAGACCGCCTCGTGCCCGCGCGCCGCGTCCCGGGCGGTGTCGATCGCGCCCATCATCCGGACGACCTGCTCGATGTACGGCTCACCCCAGGACGGCTTGAACGGGTTGGTGAGGTGCTTCCAGTTGTCCGGCTTGCGCAGCGCGCCGTCGCCGACGCCGAAGGTCTTGCCCTCGAAGACGTTGGCGGCCTCGATCAGCCGGGCGTCGGTGGCCAGGTCCAGGCCGTGCACCTGGGCGATGGGGTCGGCGGTCTCCTGGGCGCGCTCCAGCGGGGAGGCGACGACATGGGTGATGTCGCGCTTCTCCAGGTGCTCGGCGACCCGGTCGGCCATCTTCCGGCCCAGGTCGGAGAGGTGGTAGCCGGACCGGCGGCCGTAGAGCACACCGTCCGGGTTGTGCACCTCGCCGTGCCGGACCACATGCACCACGGTCACCTGCTCGTCGCGGTTCACGCCTTCGGGGCCGGTGTTCTTCTCGCTCATGCGGTGGCCTCCGATGCGGCACGGGCGGCCGCGGGCAGGGCGGCGGCGATGCGCTCGACCGCCCGCTCGTCGTGGGCCGTGGAGACGAACCAGGACTCGAACGCCGAGGGCGGCAGGTAGACGCCCTGCTCCAGCATGGAGTGGAAGAACGCGGTGAAGCGGAAGACGTCCTGCTGCTTGGCGTCGTCGTAGTTGCGCACCGGCTGGTCCGTGAAGAAGACGGAGAACATGTTGCTCGCGGCGGACACCGTGTGCGCGACGCCCTCCTTGGTGAGCGCGTCGCCCACCAGGGAGCGCAGCTCGGCGGAGACCGCGTCGATCGTCGCGTACGCCGCGTCGTCCAGCAGCCGCAGCTGGGCGAGGCCGGCGGCGGTGGCGACCGGGTTCCCGGAGAGGGTGCCCGCCTGGTAGACCGGGCCGGCCGGGGCCAGGTGCGCCATCACGTCGCCGCGGCCGCCGAAGGCCGCGGCGGGGAAGCCGCCGCCCATGACCTTGCCGAAGGTCATCAGGTCGGGGCGGACGCCGTCGACGCCGTACCAGCCGGCCTTCGACGTGCGGAAGCCCGTCATGACCTCGTCGGAGATGTACAGCGCGCCGTTGGCCGCGCACAGCTCCTTGAGCCCGGCGTTGAAGCCGTCCGCCGGCGGGACGACGCCCATGTTGCCGGGCGAGGCCTCGGTGATCACGCAGGCGATCTCGCCCGGGTGCGCGGCGAAGGCGGCGCGGACCGCGTCCAGGTCGTTGTACGGCAGCACGACGGTGTCCCCGGCCGTGGCGCCGGTGACCCCGGGGGTGTCGGGCAGCCCGAAGGTGGCCACGCCCGACCCGGCGGCGGCGAGCAACGCGTCCACGTGGCCGTGGTAGCAGCCGGCGAACTTCACGACCTTGGCCCGGCCCGTGAAGCCGCGGGCCAGCCGGATCGCCGACATGGTCGCCTCGGTGCCGGAGGAGACCAGACGCACCTGCTCGACGGGCTCGATCCGCGCCACGATCTCCTCGGCGAGCGCGACCTCGCCCTCACCCGGCGTACCGAAGGAGGTACCCCGGGAGACCGCTTCCTGGACTGCGGCGATGACCTCTGGGTGAGAGTGGCCGAGAATCATCGGCCCCCACGAGCAGACGAGGTCGACGTACTCACGGCCGTCGGCGTCGGTGAGGTACGGACCGGTGCCGGACACCATGAACCGGGGCGTACCGCCCACGGCCCGGAAGGCACGCACGGGAGAGTTCACGCCGCCAGGCGTCACGACGGACGCCCGGTCGAACAGCGACTGCGAAACTGGGGCTTCGTATGAATACGCCACTTTGGTCCTGATCTGCGATTCGGGTGTCGGGAGGCCGGGCCGGGAAATCCCTATGAATCTCGGCCACCGGTGAGCAGGGAGCGCGTTCCCCTCGTATCACGAAAGAGCGTCAGCGCTCTCGCGTCTGCGAAACTGGGGCGTCATAGGGAAAGCTCACCCATGCCATGGTGTCAGAGGCACGGACGGTCTTTGCGGACAGGTGTTTCACCGCACGCCCGCGGGGGAGGTCACTGACACGATGATCGGGTTGCGCGGCGGGGGCTGTGTCTCCTAAGAAGTAGTCGGGTGGATGAGATATGCATCGCGGTGGCGGAGTGGGCGAAGGGACCGACGACCTGGGGCCCGAGCCTGCCCGGCGAGGGCGGCACCGGCGCAGGGCCGAGCGCGCCCAGAGCAGGGGCGCGGAGAGCACACCGCCCCCCGGGACCAGGAGCGGGGGCGGGATGGGGGTGACGTACAAGTATTTCGGCGCGCCGGACGGGGCCACTGCCGCCCGGGTGCCCATTTCGATGCGCCCGGAGGAGCTCGGCGGTGACGAGCTGGGCATGGGCGGCATGTTCACCAAGATCAAGCCGGAGACCGTGGCCGCCATGGTCCTGACCGGAATCCAGGGGATACCCCTGCACAAGGTCCCCCCGCTGGAACTGGTCGTCCTCCACCCCGACTACGCGGTGGTCAAACTCCCGATGACCGTCGTCGACCCGCTGCGCGGCGTCGGCGAGGAGTCGGTCGGCGCGGCGGCCTTCATCTGGTCCACGGTCCCCGACCGCGGCGGCCCGCGCGACGCGTTCAACGTCTACCAGCTGCTCCACGAGTGGCAGGACTTCTCCCACCGGCTGCACGACGCGGGGCACCAGGCGTACTGCCTGGTGTGGCCCTGACCTGGGGTTTCGGTGGGTTCGGGCGGGGCTTCCGGGTTCCGCTCTCGTAGTGCCGGAGAGGGGCCGTCAGGCAGCCAGGGCACATGGGTTTCGCTTGGGGCGCTGGCGTGCCCTGGGCGGCAGCGGGATCGCCGTCGTCCTCGATCTCATCTTCCGTGAAGACGTCGTCGATCGCCTTGCGGGGACGAAGGCGTAAGCGTGCATGCCGTCTTCCCGCGCCGCCTGAAGGTAGCGCGCGCCGCGCTGGAGCGGAGGGATCACGCCGCCGGCGGCCAGGGTGCGCTGTAGTCGCCCATGTTGAAGACGCTGCGGTTGTAGGCCCGCTTCCAGGCTTCGCGCTCACTGCGGGAACAGAGGCGTTGATGGCACGAGACTCTTCCGGATGACGCTGTCGGCGGCACGCAGAGCTGCTGACAGCGCTCCTTGCATCTGGTCTGGGAGGGTCTCTGCCCCGAGGGCGCACGCCCGCACCAAAGCGCGGCAGTCCTGCTCTTGCCTGTTCGTAGCAAGCTCGATGAACAGAGAGTTCGCCAAGTTCTCACGTGCCGCGTGGCCGTCCTCGGCCTCCGTCGCCCTCCGGTGCAACTCCTCGGCGATGCGGTGCGCAGCCGGAAGATCGGCGGACCCGATCACGTCGAGGACGGTCAGTCCCAGCCGGCTATCGAAGACGGTCGTCCCCGGCTCGGGCTTCCGCTCAAGGTAGGCGTCTGCCAAGTCCGCCGGGTGACCGCCGACTGGTTGTCCCGCGTCGCGGCGCCACAGGGCAGTCAGGCATGCCGTGACAGTCTGCTCCCACGGCTCGCCGGGCACCGTACCGGCGAGGAGCGTCGCGGCGTGTGCCGTATCTCCCGCAGCGAGCGAGGCGAGTACCGCCACTTGGCGTCCATCGAGCATTCGCCTGCCCACGCCTCGATGGGTCTCCAGGTGCGCCAGGGCCTCGGACCAGCGTCCCTCGGCAGTAAGAGCGCGCGTCCCGTCGGCGAGCAGCACACGCCACAGCCACGCGACGACCTCATGGCGGTCCTTGTCTGTGGCGGTGAGGTCCGCCGGAATCGCCACTCCTTCAAACCTGGCTGGTGTGCTCGCCTCGACAGCTGCGTACAGGTCGAGTAGCCGCTGGCGACCCGCATCGGCATGGCCGCCGCGGATCTGGAGGCGGGCGAGATTGACGACGGGCTCCAAGCCGCGGATCGCGCTGACTGCGGGGAGGGGGCAAGCATGAAGATAGGCGGCGGCGTGCTCGTGGCACATCGCGCGCGCCAGGTCGGGAAGGCTGAGATCTGAGGCAAGCAGGGCGGACTGGTTGTAGACGGAGGACGCCACCCCCTGATCGGCCTCCGCCATCGCGGAGTCGGCCAAGTCGACGAGCGCGCGCACGCGCTTCGGCAGGGGAAGGCAGGCGGGCCGGAATCGGGCGACGAGCGGAAAGCGCTGAGCTGTGGATCCGTGCGGGTCCATGGACTCCCCCAGGTGTGTGTGAAGACGGGTAAAGCCACGGTGGCCGCCAGTTGCGCGCCGGCGGCCACCGCCCACTACGCGTGGGGTGTCAACTCCAGTCGACGACGATGCGGTTCAGCGGGGTGTCAAGCGCGAAGAGGCCGGCTCGCTGCTCGATCGCGGGGGCGTCGAGAGGCTGGATCTCGAACGTGGCTTCACGGCCCCGGTACTCCAGGTCCCACACGCGGATGGCCGCAGCGACCCTTGCGGCCAGTTCATCGCTGCCGGGACCGTGGCCGATGACCCCGAACTCCCACAGCTTGCCGCCTTCGGAGGTCTTCTTCTCAGACAGACGCCGTGCGAGGTAGGTGACGGCGCCTTTGTCGACGGCTGCGGTCGAGGAGGGGTAGGGGTCCTCGGTGAGCAAAGTGCCCTTGGCGGCTTGCGGGAAGAGCATCCGGATCAGGCCGGAGGGAAGGGAGCAGGTGAGGAACAGTTCCATCCACTCCGGCGACTCCATGGCGCGGACCGTCATGCCCGTCCACTCCTCGGTGCGCGGCTCGTGCAGGACGCCGTCGAGGGCCTCGGTGTCGATTGCCTGCCCGGCGGGGGCCTGGAGCCGTACGGTTCCGTCCGTGCTCAGCGGGATGACCCGGCGGTCGTCGTCGGCGATGCCCCGCCTGAGCGGCATGAAGGTGTTCATCTCGCTACCGAGGGACATCCACCGGTCATCGCGCTGCTCATAGGCGATGGAGCGGGACACCGTGCCCTTGAGCCGCTGCGGGACGAGAAGCCGGCCCCCGGGAGCAAGCTGCTGCAACCAGGCGTGCGGCACGCCGTGCGCGCCTACGGTGGCGATGATTCGGTCGTACGGCGCACCTTCCGCGTAGCCGAGGGCCCCGTCTCGGGTGACCGCCTCAACGTTGGTGATTCCGGCAGCGGAGAGATGCGCGCGGGCGCCCTCTACGAGGTCGTCGTCGACATCGAGCGTGGTGACGTGCCCGCTCTCACCGACCAGATGGGCGAGCAGACCGGCGTTGTAACCGGTGCCTGCGCCAAGTTCGAGGACGCGCTCGCCTTGCTGGGCGTCGAGCTGGTCCAGCATGAGGGCGACCACGCCCGGCTGGGAGGCACAGGAGATCGAGCTGCCGTCGGTGTCGTACTTGATGTGCACCGGCGCGTTGGCGTATGCGTCTTCGAGCGGCACATCGGGCACGAACACGTGACGGGGCACGGTCCGCAACGCGGTCTCCACGCCGGAAGTTCGGGCGCTTCCGTCAGCGCGGAGCTTGTCCACCAGGGCGTCACGGAGGCGCGCGGCATCGGACGTCGGAGTAACGATCGTGTCGGTGTTCACCCCTTTCACGCTATCGGCGTCGGTCGTCGACTCGGTCGGCGACGCGGTGTGGTCACTCGTTCCCATGACTGCCTCTCGTGCAATGTTGGACAGAGCGCTCTGGTCGTCCCTGATGAGACCGGCGCGGTTGGCGTGGAAGATGATGTGGTGGGCTATGACGGCTCGCAGGCCGCGTGTGAGGGCGCCGCGGCAGGCCAGCGCGGTGAGCACGGCACCGGCCCGTTCGAAGGCGGTCACCCACTCCTCGTGCGCGTGGAGTGGACCACCCTGGTTGCAGAGGTTGTAGGCGTCAGCGGTCATGAGCTTCCGCATCGCCGGAACCAACTCAGCGGCTCTCTCGGAGCGCGCTGGGTCGGTGGGCGGCCGAAGAGCCGAGACCTTCGCCCATACGTCACCCTGCTCGAACCAGTCGAGTCCGGCGCCGCGCATCATGGCGCTCGCCAGCAGGACCGCAGTCTCCTTGCGCCCCAGGTGGTCCGGGCTCGGCTGGTAGGTGAGCAGGTGGCGGGAGTCGCTGTGGAACAGTCCGTGGGCCGTGTCCATAGCGCCCGGACCGCCAAATGCCTCGGACTCGGGCTCGTAGACAGAGGGCAGCCATGACACGACCGCCCCGTCACCCACGAGATCGCTCAGCAGCGACTCAATGATCGGGGAGGGCTCGTCGGCGAGGTACCGCAGCGGCCAAGGCTGCTTGTTCATGAACCACCAGCCGGTGAGCTGCCCCTCGGTCTCGGCTGTGATCAGAGCGGGCCCGAGGCGTTCGTCGATGGCGTGCCGGGCGCTCTCGCGGTCGATGAAGGTGATGTTGTGCTGCTGCCAGTCAGGGGGCATCGAAGTCCTTCGGTCGGTGAATCAGGCAATGAGCAGGCAGGAATCCCAGGCGGACTGGGGTGGTGCGGCGGTATCGGCAGCGAGAAGAGCCAGGGCTGTTCCGGCGGCTCCATCGAGCAGGCCGGGCCCCGCTCCTGTGCCGCTCACAAGTGCCGTGGCCGCGCGTTCGAGGTCGTTGTCCACCGGGCAGATCGCGGCCAAAAGTTCCGGGATCGCGGCTCGGAGTCGACCGACGGTTGAGGGATGGGCGTCTGCGGCCGTGCGGACGGCGATGTGGGTGAGGCCGGCAAAGCCGTGGCACAGGCCGTGGTCCGTCGTGGCGCCGAGCTGGTCCGGGTCGGTGAGGGCGGCGGCGAGCGCGTTCTCCGCCGTGATCTGGCGTTCGGTGTCACCGGTAGCGAGCGCGGCAAGTTGCTGAGCGCGGGCGAGGCCGGCGGTGCCGTAACACCATGACGAACGCCGGAGTTTGGACGCGGCGCAGCGACCGGTACGTAGCTCGCTCCGGGTGATCCAGTACGGCCAGGTTGCTCCTCGGCCTGTCTCCTCCTGCCAGCGGTCGAGCCACGTCAGGATGGTGTGCAGCGCTCTGAGGTGCCCGTTCGTAATGGTGCTCTTCCGGGCGGCGAGGGCCAGAAGCACGAGCACTCCGGCGATGCCGTGGGCCACGCCCGTGTTGGCATGGCCACCGGGGAATTGTTCGTCCGGTCTGCCCGAGGGCCCCGTCGCAGTCCACCACCCCGGAAGGTCCTCGCCGAATTCCCTGATCGGTTCGGTGAGGCGCACGCAGTAGTCGAGGACAGCGCGCACCGTAGGACTGTCTGGGTTCCGGCGTAGAAGGTAAGCCCCGTATCCGGTCAGGCCCCGGATGGCGTCGAACTCGGCCAGTCGCGGAAGGCATCCGGCATCGATGCGGCGATGCGCTGCGTCGAGACGGCGTCTGACGTCGATCCCGATCTGTCGGTCCATCGAGTCCAAGGCGCGCTGGTAGGAGCCAGGAAGATGGTCGGCGGCGCAGGCAAGGGCGTGGGCGAAGGCGGGCACGCCGTAGAAGGGGTGGCTGTCGGGTCCGCTCGTGAGGGATCCGTGGGACGCAGCAGCGAGCCAGTTGTGCGCATGCTGCCACGGTCCGAGGCCGTTCGCGGCCCGCTCGATGTGGAGAAGCGCGATCCCTGGTGGGCCGTAGGCGAGATGTTGCCGATGTGTCTGGAGGACGGAGGGCACCGTGCCGGGGTCGGCGAGCCTCGCAGCAACGGCATCGACCAGGCCGAGCGTCGGGAGCACGGTCACGCCGGCCTCCTGGTGGTGCGGGCAGTCCACGCCAGAGCAGCAGCGCGAGCCAGGTAGAGGCACACCTCTTCCTCGGGGAAGTTCACCGCGACGTGCCGCACGAAGTGGACGTGCAGAAGGGAGGTCAGGACGTCATCGACGGCGATGCCCTGGGTGTCCGGGCCGGGAAGGTGCAACCGGTACGCGGCGAGTGCCGCATCGCGCTCTGCCCAACCCGACACGATGGCGTCTCCGCCCTGGACCTCGCGCAGGGCGGCCCAGTCGTCGGCTGGGTTCGCGAGCCGTACGGCCTCGCTGAACTGCGGGCGGGGAACGGACGCAGGCGCCGTCGGCGAGACGTGGTCGGCCAGCCAGCGCATCGCGGCCTCGGTGCTGCCGAGGAACGCGGAGACGATGGCGACGGTGTGGGCCGCCACCAGCGTGCGTTGCGCCGGCCTCTGCGGCTCTGTGAGCTGGGCCAGAACGGCGTGCGAGTCTGCCCGAAACACATCCTCGGCCGCCTCCCAGGCGGCACCGGAGCCCCAACGACCCATTTCTCGATAAGAGGTGGGATAGCGCAGGTCTGCCAGCAGGCCGCCGTTGCGCAGGTCGTCGGCCCACGCGCTCACGGTCCGCGCCGTCTGAGCGAAAGTTCTGCGGTCAGGGAGAGCGATGCGGACGCGGAGGTGCTGGTCCGGGTCACGGAAGCGGATGAACCACCACCGCGGGTTGCCCAGTCGTTCGATGAGTCCGGGGAGGTGTTGGGAAAGCAGGAGGTCCTGGCGGCGGGGATCTCCGTACAAGGCGGCGAGCAACACCGATGAAGCAGCGGGAGTCTGCAGCTGGGCCGACGAGAGGGCGCGAGCCTCAGTGGGAGCAGGCAGGGGCGGCCAGGACGGCGGCCGGGTCGCTTTGAGCGGCACCACGATCTCGTGGGCTCGCCCGCCGCACCAGCCGTTCGCTTCTGGTTCCGGGGCCTCGGTGAGTACGGCCTGGTGAGCGCGGTCGAGGTGTCGGAGCAGGAGCGTCCGATGGCCGCCTTCGTCGAGGTCGAGGAAGAGACGCCGGTCGTCTTCCACAAGGAGCACGCGGCGAGGCAATCCCCGCTGTGCCCGCCATTCGGAGAGCGCGGTGTCCCACTCAGCGCGAGGACGAGCACGGCCGGGTAATTCGGACGCCTCCAGACGCCAGCGCGCCGGGGTCAGCACCGTACGCCCGTACCGCAGGCGCGGCAGGAACGGCATCGCTGCTGCGACGCCCCAGTCAAAGGTGGTGACCTGCGCGCACTGGGCACGGGACAGTTCAGTGAGGAAGCGTGCCAACGGCGGAGTGTGCGTGTGCAGGTTCAGCGCGTTCATGCCGGCGGCCTCGACGCGATGCCCCCGTTCCGGAGCGGCCAGGTACATGCGGCGGCCATCGCACCCCACGGCCAGGTCCTCCGGGGTGAGAACGGTGTCTTTCGGTGCGCAGTGCTCTTGGAGGCTGATCAGGGTAGGCAGGACCTGCGGGGCGCGGGTGACATGAGCGCTCTCCGGGAGCAGCGGCGGGAAGGAGAGCTGGGCGGGCACGGTGTCGCTGTCCGCAGCCGGAAGATCGGCCAGCTCCGTGGCCAGGGCCTGACGCTCGTAGGGTGCCAGTACGTCGAGGAACCGGCCTGTCGAGACGCCGGCCCCGCGCGACACGCTCACGACCTCCAGCTGGAATCGTCCGCGCTGCAAGTCCTTCAGACTGGCGGCGTGCACTCTCACCCCTACCTCCAGATGCGGCGGCAGTCGTGGCTCGTCGGGCCCCACGTCCAGGACGTCGATCTGTTCGTCAGTGAGTACGACCTCGTCGCGTCGGTCGAGCGCAGCACCCTGCGCCAGGCGTACGAGGGCGTCATCCCGAGCGGAGACGCGGGGCCGACGCGAACCGTCAGGACTGCCTGGGTAGCCGTCGAGGTAGCCAGTCCCGCTGTCCGCGACGACCTCCGCGAGCGGGACCATCGTGCCGATGCCGTACCGCTCGTAGAAGCGCTGGTGGTAGGCGTTCCACGCGGCTGTCCCGTACGGGCGGTTGCTCACCCGGGTCAGGATGAAGGCGGCGCGCTCGATCTCCCGAGCTACTTCCTCCGGTAGGACGAGACGCGCATCCAACCGCAGGTCAACCGCAACAGGGTGTCGACGCAGGCCGGGCACGAGGGCCCGCATCCGCGCTGCGGTGCTGTCCCGGCCGCCGCGCGTGGCGCACTCCTTCAAGCCCATGCGGACCGCGTGCAGCTCTCGTGCCGTCTCCGCTACCGACGCAAGGTTGTCGACGCCGATCGTGTCGAGTTGGTCGAGCAGATACCCGAGGGCGTCGGTCTCGGTACTTGGAGCGTGCAGGCTCGTGATGAGCGCTCGTCTCCGGACCAGCTCCGCAAGCAGGCGGTGCACCTTCTCCGTATCAGCCTCGGGGAACTCCGCCCGGAGCCTTTCCGCGAGAGCTCCGCAGCGAATCGGGGTCCGGGCCGCGGCGAGGACCGCACGCACCGGCTCTGTCAGAGCCAGGGATGCCTCGACCACGCGCATCCGGGCGTCATTCGGATCGAGTTGGAACGGCACGATGAGCCGGTCCCCCCGGCTCATCACGGTGTTGTTGACAACGACGGGCAGCTGGTCGAGGAGTTCCGGGCAGGACTCGAGCCGTTCGACCACAGCGGCGAGCCACTCCGCACCCGCGCGGCCCACGGCCACGTGAGCCTTGCCCCACTCCGCACGTGCCTGCGAGCCGAACGCCACAGCAGTCACTCCGGCGAACAAGCCGAAGGGCGTGGCCCGGTGCTGGGCCCGCAGGAGGTATCGGGACACCGACAGCGCCACGCGCCGTATGTCTCGAAGGGGAGGATTCTCGGTGGTACACACGGCCCGCACCTGCATGGCTAAGGCTGGGCTGGAGTGCGCCACGGCGTCGGCGATGTGCTGGTCCGCCCAGACCGCGCGAAGCCACGTCACGCAGGAAGAGGAGCCGTCGGAAGAGTGGTCATCCGGGTCAGGGCACGGAGGAACCGGCAGAAACGGTCGGGCCACGGCGCGCACGAGAGCGGTGGAACCGGCCCGGAACACTGTGGGTTGAGCAACCACCGATGACCTCCATGGGCGAAGGGATGGGCGGCGGGTGCCGCCGCGCGGGAGCGCGACGGCACCAGACCGAAGGTGACCTGGGGATTCAATTCAGGCGTCAGGCGACGTTGGTGGTGCAGGCGCCGCAGGTGGAACCGCAGTTGTCGTCGGTCAGGTTGACCAGACCTGCCGGGTCGGCGATCTCCACGAGCGAGACATCCAGGTCGAAGCCGTCTGATGCACCCGGAATCTGCGGTCGTACTTCGGTACGGCTGGGCACCACGGTGCTGCGCGTCATGCTGCACTCCTCTTCATCGTTGGTTGTTGCTGAGCTGGGCTGGAATGCCACCAGGAGCCGCCAGAAGAGCGATACCGGACGGCTGGCCCTCGGACCAGCTCCTGGCCGCCCGGCACGAGGGGGCGCGGCCCGCACAGAAAGCGCTGGCCGGACCGCCCGCTCCCGCCGGGAAGTCGTGTACGAGGGGCTGATCGAGCGGAGGCCGATCAATGCCCCATGAGGTAGGTGAGGGCCTGTGCCTTGAGACGATCAAGGCACAGCTCACATGCGTAGAAGGGGGCGTGCTGCCCGTCCCACTGAACCGGGCCGAGCCAGATCACCCGCACTCCGGTCCGTTCGCAGCCGAGCCAGCAGTCACCGGTGATCCATGATGAATTCATCGAGGAACGGCCCTTCCCCCAGCTGGCCGAGACGGCCGATCCGGCAGCCTGGTATCTGGCGGTGCCGGCCCAGAGCTGAAACGGCGGGCGGGCAGGGCCCAGAAGAAGCGAGGGCATCGCATCCGGGCTCTCACTCGTCGCCCTCGGCATGGAGTTCGGCCCAGACCTCTTTGCCCCGCAGACGTCCGCCTGCACTCTGAAGGTCACAGCCCCAGCGGTCGGCCACAGCCTCGACGAGGAACAGCCCGTGGCCCGACTCGTCCTCCTCGCCCGCGTGGCTCAGCTCCGGCAGACGCGACGGTTCCTCGTCCACGATCCCGACGCGTACCCGTGTCGCAGTTGGCCGCCCGACAACGAGACGGACCTCGGGACAAGGGGTATGCCTGGCGGCATTCGCGATCAACTCAGTGACGATCAGCTCGGCGCGGTCAGCGAGGACATCAAGGTGCCACATCCCGAGAACTCCCCGGACGAGCCTGCGTCCGGTCTCGGCCGTGGACGGCACGCACGGGAAGACCTCGCTGTACGTGGGGTGGCTGGCGAGGGCCGTCTCAACTGCTTTCTTCGGAATCGGCATGGGATGGAGCCTTCGTGTCGTCTCGGCGCTCGCTTCACCCCTTGTGGCTTTTCAGGGGCGGACCGAGCCGTCAACAGCCGCTCGCGGGGAGTGGCCGACACCCAGATAACTCCGTTGCCTGAAGGGCTGGTTAGGGTTTTCCAGTGCTCGCCTGCCGGGCTTACCTAGGACGTTTTGACCTGCTCTTTACCTGGTGGGTAGGGAGCGCGCGGGCTACCGTGCCCGCATGGACGCGATCCGCAACACCGTCCTTGAGGCGTGGATGACCGAGCACGGATACAGCTCAAACAGCCTGGCCGACGCCGTGAACAGGGCTGTTGAACAGCTGACGGGACACGTAGGCGGGCTCGACGGGTCATCGGTCCGGGCGTGGAAAGCGGGCCGAGTCACCTGGCCAAAGTCAGCAACACGTACCGCACTTGAGGTCGTCACCGGATTACCCGCCGTCGCCTTAGGGTTCGTGCCACGGGGCCGGCCTTCGCCCACCCCAGCGCCATCGCAGCAGGAGGAGCCCGACATGAAGCGCCGTACCCTCGTCGGCGGCATCGCTGCTGCGGCTGCCGCAGCAGCAACCCCAGGGACCGCGACACCGCGCCGAATCGGCATGAGCGACGTCAACCGGCTGAACAAGCGCTTCGCCGAGATCATCGCCAGCGACCACCGCCACGGCGGGCAACCTGGCATCGAGGAGCGGGCCACGGCGCTCGCCGACGAGGCGCTCAACCTCCAGAACGCAGGCAGTGCCACGCAGCGGGTTCGCAGCAGTCTCTACGCCTCCGGAGCCGCATTCCGCTCGTCTGCGATGTGGGCCGCCATCGACGGCCGGCGCTACGACGTCGCGAAGGCGCACATGCGCGAAGCCCAGGCCCTCGCCGAGATGTCGGGGGACCAAGCAATCAAGTTCCGTATCTGGAGTCACGCGGGCACCATGTACCGCCACATGGGCCGCCCCGCCGACGCATGCGCCGCCAACGATGTCGCCCGCAACCTGCACCTCACCCGTCGCGACCCGCTGTTCGCGTCCCTCGGTCTGGCCCGCCAAGGCGCCATCCACGGTACGGCCCAGAACCGGACCGATACACGTCGCGCGTTCGAGCAGGCGCAGGACGCCATGCTGCGCGCCGATCCAGCCGACCACCGGCCGGTCTGGTTGCTCGCCTTCTACGACCAGGCCGAACTGGACTCCTTGGCCCTCTCCGCGTACCTGGCGCTCGGCGACTACCCAACGGCCGAGTACCACGCTCACCGCTGCCTGTCCTCGCTCCGCCCCCACATGCTGAGGTCCCGGGCCATCACCACGACCCGTCTCGCACACGCCCTGCTCGCCCAGGGCGCCGCCGAGGCCGCAACAGCCACCGCGATGAAAGTCCCCATCGACGCCGCCACCCGCCACGCCCGCGTGTCGCGGATGCTTCAGGAGTTCGGGGCAGCCCTCCGCGCCACTGCCCCGCGCAGCACCACCGTCCAGGTTTGGACCGAGCACACCACCACATGGAGGACGGCCGCATGACCATGGCACCCGCCACCGAGCTGCGCACTTTCACTAACCTGGACACCGCTCGCGGCGACCTCCTCGACGTGTACGCCGAGGTACGCGCCCCGCTGCTCCACCTGCCGAACTACGCGGCGACCGCGTTCGGCGAACGCATCGACCGGCACTCCGCCGAACCAGGTTTTACGGCCGTCCTCGCGTACGCGGCCGGCCAACCGGTCGGCTACGCGTACAGCAACACCATCGAGCACGGGGACCGCTACTGGCAGCGCACCAGCCCGACGCCGGCGGAGAAGTACACGAAGCGCCCGGCCACGGCTCTGAAGGAGATCGGCGTGCACCCGGCCTGGCGAAAAACCGGCACGGCCCGCCGCATCCACGACGCCCTCCTCGCCACACGCCACGAGCCGCACGTCACGCTCATGGTCAACCGGGCCGCCGGCGACGGAAAGGTCCACGCGCTCTACAAGTCGTGGGGGTACGAGGACATCGGACAGAGCCAGCCATCGCCAGCCTCACCTGTGCTTACCGTCATGATCCACACCAGCCGCTGACCACCACGGAGGTTGGGAATGGCGGAGTAAACGGCGGCAGTGGCGGGCGGCATTGTCAGTGCTCCGTGCGACCGTAATCGCACTTGGGTTATGGGACGACCATGGCTCCATGCACGCCCGTCCCATCCGCTGGCATAGCGCCGACCACAAAGAGGATGTCAAAGCAATGCGCCTCGGCACGCTGCTCATTCGCCGTCTCACGTCGTCGAATAGTGAACGGAGGACGAGGACGGAGACACGGTTGGGGGTTCCCGGTCCACGCAGGACGATGGACGATTTTCCGTCCGGCGGACCTCCGATCAGCGCAGCTCTCGACGAAGTGGAAGTCCCTGTGCCGACCGCGGGGTTCGACGAGCGGGTAGATCTGATCTTTCGGGCTCCAAAGCGAGGGCGTGATCAGTTGCTCGCCAAGGGGTTGTGCGAGCAACAAGGTTGGGCGATCCGGCCGGCCGATGAGCAGGAAGATCCCGGACGGCCGGAGAACCAAGTTGCATACGTCGTAGAAGTGCGACTCCCCGGCTCGCGCAGGGGCGCTGAAACCGGTGCCCGCCAGCGTCTGCTGGAGGTTGTGGGCAAGCACGTGTCCATAACCATCGTGGGAGGCTCTCTCGTCCGTGCCGAGGCGTCTGACCCGATGGTGACTTGGCGCGTCTTTCGGGAGTCCAGCTGGCGAAACAGGCGGGGCCTCGGCTGGTTGGCCTCGCTGCGTGCCCAGTCGGGGCTCGCCGACGAGCAGCGCACCATCGGTGTTGCTCCATCTGTCGAAGAAGCGGAGGTCCGCGAGCTACTTGGGCGACAGCGGCTCGGAGGCTTCGAGTTTGATGAGTCGCGCCACGGCGTGCGCAAAAGCGTGGGGCCCAAGGCCAATGAGACGGATGAGGACGGAAATCCCTGGTGGCACGGCCGTCGAGGGAAAGCACTCCGTCTCGCCCTGGGACTTCTACTCATGTTCTACGGCTGGCTCGCGTACGACCGCTCTTTGCTCGGCCGGCTGGCTATGTTCGCGCCGCTCGCCATCGCCGCATGGTTCGTCGGCAACTGGTATACGAGTAATCAGCGTCGCCCCTGGCCCTAGCGCTGGGCGGCCGGGGCCTTGATCCTCGCCAGCATCGCAATGCCCGGGTACATGTGGCACCAACAGAACCCCTACGGCGCCGCCGCGCAGATCAGAAGCGTTCTGCTCACGTTCGCCTGTCTGGCTCTGCTGTGGTCTGTACCCCGAGGCTGCTGGTTCGCCGTTCGCCAGACCTGGATCAGCAGGCACGCAGTCGGGCTGCTTACCGTGCTCGTCCTGCCCCTGCCGTGGGTCCTGCCGTTCGTCGGCTCGTTCTTGCAGTTCCTGTACGTGGAGGACGCTTTCGGAATCCCCGCTGACTCGGTCTCCACCCCCGTCTATTGGACCGGTGCAGCTGCACTGCTCCCCACTCTCGGCTGCATAGGGCTACTCCTGCCGCCTCTGGCCCTCTACGGCTGGGCTCGCCACTTCCACTGGGCCTGGGAGAAGAGCATCGTGAGCGTCGTGTCCACTGTTGCCGCAGTCGTGCTCGTCGTCACTGGAGGAGTTGCGTTCATGAGCCGGACCTCCGATGCAGCCCACCGCGCGGCCCGTGACGTAGTGAACGCGACTGCACCGGATTTCTACTTCGGCATCCAGGGAGCGCGGATCTGCGTGCAACCGCTCGAAAGCAAGCTTTCCGTGCACAACGGACCGCTCCCGACCGATCGTCCGCTGCTCGCTTTCAGTACGGATGGCGATGTCCTCTACCTGTGGGACCCGGCGCGCTTCCGGGAACATGGCGGACCCGATCCCGTAATGTCGGTGCGCTCGGCGGAAGTCTCGACATACGCAGTGAGCGACGGTCAGAGCCGCTGCCCGGCGCGGCCATGAGGCGCGACAAGCAGAACATCAGCCACCCCAGGCGCTGACCTCGCACCGACCCGTTCCAGGCAAATTGGTCGGTAGAAAGTGAACACCCAGGGCACATGAGCCTGGGAAACGGCGTTGACCCGTGAGCACTACCGAGAGAAGTTTTCCCAGGTCAACGCACATTCCCACGGGAAATCCCAGGTCAGTTCCCTCCCGCACCCAACCGCTCCACGAGTGGCAGAACTTCTCCCACCGGCTGCACGACGCGGGCCACCAGGCGTACTGCCTGGTGGCCCTGATCCGAGGTTTCTTGTAGATCGCGCGGGGCCTTCGGGCCTCACCATTTTGGGTGGCGGTGAGACGCCGCCAGACGGCCACGGCACATGGGTATGGACGGGGCACGGATGTGCCCTGCGCTCCAGTCCAGCCTCCTCGGCGGAGGCGTCGTCGACCGCCTAGTACTCCAGCTGTAGATCGCGATCTTGCTGGTCGGGGCTGGTCCGGGAACGGGTGCGGCCACCGGTGATCATCGGTGTGTGAAGACAGAAGATCAGACGGTGGCCGCAGGTCACAGCGTAGATCCTGCTCGCTGGCAGGAGACGTTCGAGGCTCTGATGGGCCGTATCGCGGGTCGGTTCGTCCGGGTGGAACCCCGGCGCCGGGCACGGGCGTTCGTGCTCGGGTTGTTGTCGGACCTGCCGCGCAAGAACTGCTGGACGCTCGCCGAGCATGCCGGGGACGCGACCCCCTACGGTTTGCATCACCTGCTGTCGAGGGCCAGGTGGGAGCAGCGGAGCGACGCGATCCCCCAGATCATCCGGCACAAGATCATCCGGCACTCGCAGAACTCTGCCGACCAACAGCCCAACCGCCAAGCCAGTGAGCAAAAATCATTCTAAAACGATCAATTAGGGGCTGAGCGAGGAGCATAATGCACTGCTCACCGACGCCCGCGAATGGCTCGGATGAGCTCTGCCATAGCGCTCAGAACGGCTGCCCGATGGCGTGAGTCGGTACCGCTGATCGTGAAACGAATCAGCACTACGGCTGTTACGACGATGCTCACGGGCACCAGCAGAGCCACCACAAGCGGATCCATCTGTCTCCTCTCTCATTACCGCCGACGCGGCGGCAAGATCAGAGAACAGCTGAGAGAATCTCGAAGAGCAGAGCTGCCGGAGACGAACAACGACCGCTGCAACGCTGCAGGTCACCGGCACTAGCCAGTCTCCGTTCGACGGAGACGCCGGACACGGATGCCTACCGGAGGGGAGATTCACACGAGATGGCCATCGACCATGCGGGACGCGCCGTGTTGGCGCAGGAGTTGAAGGCCAAGGAGACTGCGGCCGGTCTGATCCTTCGGCATGCAACCCGCTCGCGAGCGGCAGCCATCCAGGCAGCCGGCATTCGCTGTAGAGAGATGGGAACCGAGGGCCCCGGGAAGTCAGCAGTGAATGACTGGGTAGTGAAAGGTGCTCCGGCGACAGACTTCCGCCAACTGTGGGCCTACGTCGCTGTCCTGGACCAGTGGGCGCATGAGCGAGCCGCACACTCCAGCGCCCGTACTGTGGGAGCAGTACGGGCGGACCGGGCACATTGGAAGCAACTATGGGAAAACGCCCGCCGCCAGTCCAATGGTGTTCAGCCTGCTTCTGCTGATGAGCCAGATCTGTTTCGCTTGGGGCGGCCGACTGCCGGCTTCGATCCGGTCAAGGAGCTGGAGGTGCATCCCGCCATTGACACTCCTGGCCGCCCCAGTGATCCCTTGCCGACTTACGTCCCCCGTTCGCACGATGCCGAACTGAAGAAGGTCGCTACAAGCGCTGAGCAGGCCAGCCAGATGGTGATCTTGGTGGCAGATTCGTCCGCAGGCAAGTCTCGCGCTTGGTGGGAAGCCCTGCAGCACCTGCCAACGGGCTGGCATGTTTGGCGTCCGGCAGATCGAACAGAGCTACTAGCAGCGCTTGACAGCGGCCCGTCTATTGCCCGCACGGTTCTCTGGCTCAACGAAACCCAGCGCTTTTTGGACAAGACGAGGGAGGGCGAACGCACGGCTGCCAGTCTCACCTCACTGCTCCTCTCGCCCGAGCGTGGTCCGGTGCTGATCGCTGGAACTCTATGGCGTAAGAACCTCAGTGATCTGGCTCCCCGGACTGACGATCCTTCTGCTCGGTCTCCTGTGACGGCGTTGCTCAATGCCGCCCACATCGTCCGAATACCGGAATCATTCGATACCCAGGACCTTGAAGCCTTGCGCCCCCTGGCCCGCCGTGACAGCCGCTTGGCCGAAGCGATGGAGCATGGCGCGACGCGCATCACCCAGTACCTCGCCGGCGCCCGCGAGTTGCTGGCGCGGTATGAGCAGGCCCCGCCCGAAGCTCGGGCCTTGCTCGACGCCGCTGCCGATGCCCGGCGCCTGGGACACGTTCCGGCTCTGACGCAGACATTCCTGCGGCATGCTGCCGCTGCCTACCTCGACCCCGACGACTGGGCCGTCCAAACGTCGCAGTGGCGATCAATGTGGTTCGAGCAGGCGCTGCAGTACACATCCCAACCGTGTCGGGGCGTCCCCGGCCCTTTGGCCCCTCAAGCACCACCCGTGGGGGCGCCGGATGAGGTTCCCGCCCCCCTCCTCCTCGCCGACTACGTGCTGCTGCATACCATCCGTTCTCGGCAACTGACGTTTCCGCCCGAGGGCTTCTGGGACGCAGCCGCCTGCCGCATCGAGGACAACCCATCCCTCAGAACCATGGCTTTCGCGGCCGACGAGCGACTGCGCTTCGGCATAGCAGACCGCCTGGCCACAGCCCTCGCCGCCGCTGGAGACCCAACAGTCCTAGCGGAGCTAGCAGATCTTCGAGATGGCGAGCAGGGTTCACTCATGCACTCACTGGCCTCTGCGGCAGGCCATGGTCCCTCCCTCAGCGCCCTTACCTGGGAATGCCTGGACAAGGACGATTGGAAGGGGGCCGCGGCATTTGCCCGGCAAGCTCTGACCGCAGGTAGCGATGACGGCATGACACGGCTTGTACATGCGCACTTCGACCGCGGGAAGCGCAAGGTGGCGGTAGCTCTCGCCAGGGAGGCGGCCCGAGCAGGGCATGGTGGCCCACTCAGCACAGTCGCTGAAAGTCACATGATGGCTGGACTGGCGAAGAAAGCGCTCAGGCTGGCCCTGGAGGCAGCGGCGGCAGGCAACACTCACGCGCTGGAATGGCAAATCACACGCCTCATATACGCGGGAGAATTCGTAGCCGCAGAGTCCTTGGCTCGCGAAGCCGCAATCGCTGGAGATGCCCATCCACTGGCCAGCATTGCTTCCCACTACCTAGAGGCTGAACAGTGGGCCAAGGCTGAAGCACTAGCTCACGAGGTGGCAGCCACAGGCCACGGAGACGCTCTCAGCCATCTTGCCGCGGAATACGCCAAGGCACAGGAATGGGCCAAGGCCGAGCTACTCGCCAGGCAAGCCGCTGATGCCGGCAGTGGGTTGGGCATGCAATGGCTTGCCGACATACGGGGCGAGGAGGGAGATTGGGAGACAGTCGAATCATGGGCCCATCAGGCCGCAGCGGCAGGAGCAGAATACGCTCTCAACCAACTCGTCAGGCGTCTCCTTGAAGCAGGAGAACTGGATACCGCTGAGAGACTCGCGCCCATCGCCTCACCCCACGAGCTACCGCCCCCTCTCAGCGCAGTGGCTCTGGCACGTTGGAACGCCAACGAGCGGGAGCGAGCCATGGAGTTGGCACGAGAAGCCGCAGCCGCAGGGGAAGGACTGGCCCTGGCAGAAATCGCCATGCTCCAGTGGGAAGCAGGGGAGCCAGCAACGGCCTTGGCCCTGGGCCGAGAAGCCGCAGCCGCAGGGGAAGGGCTAGCCCTGGCAGAAATCGCCATGCTCCAGTGGGAAGCAGGGAAGCTGGACTGCTCCGAGGAACTTGCGCGGGAAGCTGCGGGTGCCGGTAATGCACTGGCCCTAGCCGAGATAGCTCGGAGACAGCTAGAGGCCGGGCACATCGACGCTGCCGAGAGAGTGAGCCTGCTCGCCATCAACGCGGGTGGCATCACTGCCATGGAATTCATCGAAGACCAAGAGGCATATATGGACGCGTTCTCAATCAGCATGGGCCACGGTCTGGACGCACAGGGACGACGAATCTGTGCGGGGGGGGACACCACCGATCCAAACTCGCCCCTTCACACCGTCGACCTCCCAGCGTCCTGACTGGAGCTCACGCTGCTGACCAGCCTCTCGTCAGCTGAGGCCACCAGGGCACTTCCAGGGCACATGAGCCCGGGAAACGACGCTGACCCGTGAGAACTACGGAGAGGAGCTTTCCCAGTTCAACGCACATTTCTCTGCGAAACCCCAGGTCTGCGTCCTCCCGCCACCAATCGCTCCACGAGTGGCAGGACTTCTCCCACCGGCTGCACGACGCGGGGCACCAGGCGTACTGCCTGGTGTGGCCCTGACCTGGGGTTCGGTGGGTTCGGGCGGGGCTTCCGGGTTCCGCTCTCGTAGTGCCGGAGAGGGGCCGTCAGGCAGCCAGGGCACATGGGTTTCGCTTGGGGCGCTGGCGTGCCCTGGGCGGCAGCGGGATCGCCGTCGTCCTCGATCTCATCTTCCGTGAAGACGTCGTCGATCGCCTTGCGGGGACGAAGGCGTAAGCGTGCATGCCGTCTTCCCGCGCCGCCTGAAGGTAGCGCGCGCCGCGCTGGAGCGGAGGGATCACGCCGTCCGAGGCATTTGGCGGCCCTGACGCCATGGACACCGCCCACGGACTGTTCCACGGCGACTCCCGCCACCTGCTCACCTACCAGTCGAGCCCGAACCACCTGGGGCAAGGAGCCTGCGGTCCTGCTGGCGAGCGTCATGATGCGCGGCGCCGGACTCGACTGGTTCGAGCAGGGCGATGTATGGGCCAAGGTCTCGGCTCTTCGGCCGCCTACCGATCCAGTGCGCTCCGAACGAGGCGCCGAGTTGGTTCCGGCGATGCGGAAGTTCATGACCGCTGACGCTTACAGCCTCTGCAACCAGGGTGGCCCACTCCACGCGTACGAGGGGTGGGTGACCGCCTTCGAACGGGTCGGTGCCACGCTCGCCGCGCTCGCCAGCCGCGGCGCCCTCACACGCGGCCTGCGAGCCCGGTTCGGTGAGGCGCACGCAGTAGTCGAGGACAGCGCGCACCTTCTGGATCGCCAACCTGGAGACCGTCCTGCGGGCTCAACGCGACCCGGAACTGCGGGAGCAGGTCGCCGCCGGACTGGCGCAGGGCCGCAGCGGGATGGCGCGCGAGGTCACCGGCACCGCCGAGGCTGAGCTCTCCGAGGAGACGGTCCGCACCCTCGGATCGGTGCAACTCGCCCTCGTCAGCGGCCTGATGATGCAGCACCTCACGGACCCGGAGTCCGCTCCCACCGCCGACGAGGTGCTGACCGGCCTGCGAGCGCTGGCCGCCGCCCTGCCCACGGAGGAGTGAGGTCCGGCCGTACGGCCGCTCGAAGGGTTCAGACACGCGCGCCCACGTGCACGTTTTCGGTCGGATCGAGCCAGGGAACACGGGGATTTGGCCGACGGCCGGTCTTCAGCCGACCCGCTCCGCGCGCCGATGCACAGGACACCGACCATCGAGGAGGTCCGCCGTGGGCGACGTTCTGCTGGCTCTGTCCATCCCTGTGCTCGTCTTCGGCGGCGGCATCTACGCGGCCTGCGACTGCTGGTGGCGCCGCAGGCATCCGGCGCCACCGTCCCCGTACACCCACCGGGCGGCCCGGCTGGCGGAGCAGGACATGCTGCTGCTGGCCGAGGAGATCGTCGACGACGCGTACGCCGCGCTCGGCCCCCTCTACGACGCCCCGGCCGCGCCGGACCCCGCCGAACCGCCCACCGCGCCCGCCGCCATCAGTTCCCGCTCGCCCCGGTCGTCCCGCCCGGCGTCCACCCCGGGTCGCGGCCCGTCACGGCCAGCAGGCGTTCGAAAGCGGTAGCGGTCTCCGGGACCGGGAACGGCTCGCCGAACACCTTCATCTCCCGGGCCTGCGGAGCCATCGCCGCCAGCCCCGGGCCCGCCTCGTCGAGCACGCTCCGCTCCGGCACGAAGTCCCTGCCGGTCGCCCGCGCCAGGTCCCAGGCGTGCACGGTCAGATCGCCCAGCACCATGAGCCCCACCGTCCGGGCCGGCAGCCCCATCCGCCCGGTCGTGCCCTCCTCGACGCCCGGCGCGCTCCACGCCTCCACCAGGCGGGCGGTCTCCTCGCCGAACCTGCCCCGCCAGTCGCCCGTCACGAACTCCGGCTCCTGACCGAAATCCACGTCCTCGCGCGCCGCGAGGGCCTGGAAGTTCACGACCACCAGGAACAGGTGGTTCAGCAACGCCCGTACGTCGTAATCGGCGCACGGCGTACGGTCGCCCAGCCGCGCGTCGTCGATCCCCCGGACCACGGGCAGGGCCCGGGCAGCGGCGGTCTCCAGCAGTTCACCGATCGTCTGAGTCATGCCTCCACCCTTCGCCGCCCCCCTCTCCCCCGTCTTGAAGAAACACGACAGGCGTCCGGAGCCTCACTAACATCGTGGTCATGGCCGCCGGACCCCGCCGCGACACCCGGGGCATCGTCGACGCCCCGGACCTCTTCGCCCACGTGCGCTTCCGCCGCCGCGAGCCAGCCGCCGCGCTGCGCCCGTACCTGGAGCACTACTGGCTGGTCGACTGGGACCTCACCGAGCCGTACGCCGCGCACGTCGTCCCGCACCCGTCGGTGAACCTGGTCCTCCAGCGGTACGAGGGCGGGGACAGCCCCCGGGAGCGGTCCGGGTACGCCGAGGTCGCGGGCGTCGACCCCGGGCTCTTCACCCGGAAGCTGGCCGGGCGCGGCCGGGTCTGCGGGACGCAGTTCCGGCCCGGTGGCTTCCGCCCGTTCGCCCCCGGGCGGCCGGTCTCCGCGTGGACCGGGGTGCGGGCCGACGCCGCCGGCGTACTGCGCCTGCCGCCGCCCGTCGACGCCGTCCTGGACCCGGACGACGAGGACGCCCGGGTCGCGGCGATGGACGCCTTCCTGCTGGCCCTGGAGCCTCGCCCCGATCCCCGGGCGACCCTCGCGATGGCCGTCGCCGACCGGGTGCGCACGGACCGCACGGTGCTCCGGGTCGACGCGCTCGCCCGGGACGCCGGGCTCTCCGCCCGCTCCCTGCAACGGCTCTTCTCCGCGTACGTCGGCGTCGGCCCGAAGTGGGTCATCCTCCGCTACCGCATCCACGAGGCGCTGGAGGCCGCCGCATCCGGGCCGGCCGTCGACTGGGCGCGGCTCGCGGCGGACCTCGGCTACAGCGACCAGGCCCATCTGGTGCGGGACTTCACCGCGACGGTCGGCGTGCCCCCGACGGCGTTCGCCCCGCGCTGACGGTGTTCGCCCCGCCCTGACGGTGTTCGCCCCGCGGTGACGGCGTCGGCACGCGTCGGACGGAGGCCGGTCACGCACACCCGCGCGCCCCGCGAAATCCCTGGCCGCCCGTCCCGCCCCGGTGGCATCCTGACCGGGTGAACGGACCCGAGATCACCCTCGAAGTAGCCCCTGAGCTGCGGCTCTTCGTCCCGCACGACCGCCGGGGCGGGCCCACGCCCCTCGTCACGGACGGCTCCTCGACCCTCGGCCATGTCATCGAGTCCCTCGGCGTCCCGCTCACCGAGGCCGGAACGCTGCTGGTGAACGGCGGCCCGGTGGCCCGCTCGCACGTGCCAGGACCCGGCGAACACGTCGACGTACGCGCCGTGGAACGCCCCCAGCGCGTCCCCGGCGCACCTCTGCGCTTCCTCCTCGACGTCCACCTCGGCACACTGGCCCGCCGGCTGCGGCTCCTGGGCGTCGACGCGGCGTACGAGAGCGAGGACATCGGCGATCCCGCCCTGGCCGCCCTCTCCGCGCGCGAGCGGCGCGTCCTGCTCTCCCGGGACCGGGGGCTGCTGCGCCGCCGCGAGCTCTGGGCGGGGGCGTACGTCTACAGCGACCGCCCCAAGGAGCAGCTCCGCGACGTCCTCGGCCGCTTCGCTCCGGTCCTGGACCCGTGGACCCGCTGCACCGCGTGCAACGGCACCCTGGCCGGGGCGTCGAAGGACTCGGTGAGCGGACTGCTGGAGCACGGCACGCAGCAGGCGTACGACGTGTTCGCCCAGTGCACGGAGTGCTCCCGGGTGTACTGGCGCGGCGCCCACCACGGTCATCTGGAGACGATCGTCTCCGAGGCGGTCCGCGAGTTCGGGGGCGCGGCGGCGTAACGGCGCACCGCGCACACCTGCCTCGCGCGCCGCGCACGCCCGGCCCGCGCACCGCGTACGCCCGCGCCCGGGACGGCCCGCGACGCCTGCCTATCCTTGGCCCGTACCCGATCAGCAGTCCGCATCAGCAGTCCGAGGAGAGATCCGCCATGGCCGCCACCCCCATCGCCGTCGTCACCGGCGCGAGCAGCGGCATCGGCGCCGCGACCGCCCGTACGCTGGCCGCCGAAGGCTTCCGCGTCGTGCTGACCGCCCGCCGCAAGGACCGCATCGAGGCGCTGGCCGCCGAGCTCACCGAGGCCGGCCACCAGGCGACGGCGTACGCGCTGGACGTCACCGACCGGGCCGCGGTCGACGAGTTCGCCACCGCGTTCCGCTCCCTCGCCGTCCTCATCAACAACGCGGGCGGGGCGCTCGGGGCCGACCCGGTCGCGACCGGCGCCCCCGCCGACTGGCGGCAGATGTACGAGACCAATGTGATCGGCACGCTCAACGTCACCCAGGCCCTGCTGCCCGCGCTCACCGCGAGCGGCGACGGCACGATCGTGATCCTCTCCTCGACCGCGGCGCTGTCCGCGTACGAGGGCGGCGGCGGGTACGTCGCGGCCAAGCACGGCGAACACGTCCTGGCCGAGACCCTGCGCCTGGAGATCGTCGGCACCCCGGTCCGCGTCATCGAGGTGGCCCCCGGCATGGTCAGGACAGAGGAGTTCGCCACCACCCGCTTCCGCGGCGACACCGAGAAGGCGGCCAAGGTCTACGCGGGCGTCGACGCCCCGCTGACCGCCGAGGACGTGGCCGACACGATCGGCTGGGCCGTCACCCGGCCCAGCCACGTCAACATCGACCTGCTGGTGGTCCGCCCCCGCGCCCAGGCCTCCAACACGAAGGTCCACCGCACGCAGTGAGCCGGTGAGCGATGGGGGCCCGGGACCGGCGTACCGGTCCCGGGCCCCTGTCGGCCGTGCGTCAGCCCACCGTGAACGTCGTCAGCACCGCAGCATGGTCCGTCGGCCATGCGTTGCCGGCCTGGTCCGGGACCGGCTTCGGGTCGCCCTCGACGAAGGACACCGAGTCCTTCACCGTCAGCTTGCTGCCCGCGTAGTCGATGAAGTCGATACGGTCCTGCGGCTCGTCGACGCCCGTGGAGCCCTCGTGCTTCGGGTAGACCGGCGACCAGGTGTTGCCGGGCACCGCCGCCGGGTCCGGGTTGGCCTCCCGGAAGGAGTCCTTCAGACCGGCGGCCTCGAAGGTCTTGGTGACGGGCCAGTCCACCTGGCCGTAACCGCAGTGACTGTCCGTGGTCGCCTCGGTCCAGTCCAGGTGCGAGGGCGTGTTGAAGTCGCCGACCAGCAGCACCGGCGTCTCGTCGGCGGCGGCGATCTTCGGCGCGAGGTCCTTGGCGATGGCCTCGGCCTGCGGGGTGCGGCCGGACTGCGCCTCCCGCTGGAAGATCTCCTCGACCGGCATCCTGTCGAAGCAGGCGTCGTACGGACCGTACGGGTCGTAGCCGAGGTGGGCCGTCCAGAGTTCGACCTCCTGGCCGGTGGCCTCGTCGATCCGGATGCGGACGCCCGCCGCGGCCTGGCTGGTCTCGACCTCGGAGGTGAACGGGAAGCGGCTGATGATGCCGAGGTCCGCGTCGGACTGCCAGTGGTCCCAGCCCAGTTCCCTTGCGATCTCCCGCGCGGAGTGCCCGGAGGTCTCCTGGAGTCCGACCACGTCGGGCCGGTGCTTCTTGATGACGGCGAGCTGCTTGGCCAGACCGCCGTCGACCTTGGCACCGCCGTGCCAGAGGTTCAGGGTCATGACGCGCAGCTCGCTCGCGGCGGCCGGCCGCGCGGGCTTCGCGGCCTCGTCGGACTCGGCCACGGGGCCGGCGACCGCGACGGCCGCGGTCGCCACGAGGGCGACGGCCGCTGCGGTGCCGGCCAGGAGAATACGGCGCTGGGCACTCACTGGTTGCTCACTCCTTCACTTACACCTTGAGGGACGGGGCGACGGCTCGCTCGGCGACGAGCACGGGGTTCTCGTGCGGGGTGATCGTGCAGCGCGTTCCCGGGACCAGCGCGGTCGCCTCCCAGCTGGGCAGGTCGGCCTTGCACGCGGCCCCGGAGTCGGTGGTGAGGTGCAGCCGGGTGGTGGGACCGAGGAAGGTCGCCACCCGGACGGTCGCGGGGGTGCCCGCCGCGTCGTCGGCGGCCCCGACCGCCAGCCCCTCGGGGCGCAGCAGGACGTCGACCTCGGCGCCGGCGGCGGGCCTCTCACCGTGGATGGGCAGCCGCCGCCCGAACAGCTCGACGACCCCGCCGTCCCGGACGGTGCCCGGCAGCCGGTTCATGGTCCCGACGAACTCGGCGACGAACGGCGTGGCCGGGCGGTCGTACAACTCGCCGGGCGCGGCGCACTGTTCGAGCCGCCCGTCCTTCATCACGGCGACACGGTCCGCCATGGACAGCGCCTCCTCCTGGTCGTGGGTGACGAAGACGGTGGTGATGCCGAGGTCGAGTTGGATGCGCCGGATCTCCTCGCGGAGGCTGAGCCGCACCTTGGCGTCCAGGGCGGACAGCGGCTCGTCGAGGAGCAGCACCTTGGGCCGGACGGCCAGGGCACGGGCGAGGGCGACGCGCTGCTGCTGGCCGCCGGAGAGCTGGTGCGGGTAGTGGTCCTCGCGGCCGGGCAGGCCGACCAGCTCCAGCAACTCGGCCGCCCGCCCCTTGCGTTCGGCGGCGCCCCGGCCCCGTACCCGCAGGCCGTACGCGATGTTCTCGGCGGCCGTCATGTTCGGGAACAGGCTGTACGACTGGAAGACCATGCCGATGTCACGACGGTGGGCCGGGACCGAGGTGACGTCCTCGCCGTCCATCAGCAGTTCGCCGCCGTCCGCGGTCTCGAAGCCCGCGATGATGCGCAGCGCGGTGGTCTTGCCGCAGCCGGACGGGCCGAGCAGGGCGACCAGTTCGCCGGGGGCGATGTCCAGGTCGAGTCCGTCGAGCGCGACCGTCGAGCTGAACTTGCGGCGCAGTTGCTTGAGTTGCACGGGGACGGTCATGACACGGTCTTCTTTCGGTTCTCGCGGTCCCGGTTCTCGTGGTCCCGGTTCTCGCGGACGGAGTCCCTGCGCGTACGGCGGCGGCTGCGACCTCCGGCGAGGGTGGTGAGCAGGAGCAGCAGCCCCCAGGTGATCAGCAGGCTCAGCATCGCGGCGGCCACCGACAGTTGGGCCTCGGAGTCCTTGATCTCCACCATCCATACGGAGAACGGGCGGTAGGAGAGCACGGAGGCGACGGTGTACTCGCCGAGCACCATGGCCAGGCTGAGCACCGCGCCGCCCACCACGGCGGCCCGCAGGTTCGGCACGATCACCTGCCACAGGGTCTGGAGCCGGGACGCACCGAGCGAGCGGGCGGCCTCGACGAGGGTGCGCAGGTCGACGGCGCGCAGCCCGGCGTCCAGCGAGCGGTACAGGAACGGCAGCGACATGACCGTGTAGACGAGGACGAGGACCAGCGGGAAGTTCTCGTCCCGCAGCATCTGGAAGGTCATGTAGAAGGGCGTGTCGGCCAGGTCCTGTTCCCAGGACAGCACCGTGGTGACGCCCGCGACCAGCGCGATCGGCGGCACGACCAGCGGCATCATGCACAGGATCTCGACGGTCCGGCGCAGCCCGGGCAGATAGAGCGCGACCGCGACCAGGGTCGGCACCATCAGGAGCAGTCCGCAGACGATGGTGGCCAGGCCCAGGCGTACCGAGAGCATCAGGCTGGTGGTCAGCCCCTCGGTGCCCAGCCCCTGGGTGTACGCGTCGAAGCTGATGCCCTCGACCTCGTTGACGCTGAACCAGATCGAGGCGCCGATGGGCACCAGGAAGTACAGCGCGGCCAGCGGCAGGACGACGGCCCGCGAGGTGAACTTCATCCGAGCCATCGGGCACTCCTGCGCTGCAGCGGTATCTGTACGGCCATCACGAGCAGCGCGATCACGACCATGTTGAGGCTCATGGCGAGGGCGAGGTTCTCCTGGCCCACCAGGACGTTGCCGTTGAGGGCGTTGGCGATCTGAATGGTGATCAGCGGCTGCGAGGAGCCGACCATCACGGCGGCCGTGGCGTGCGAGGCGAACGCCGTACCGAACATCAGCACCGCGCCGCCGAGCAGCGACGGCGTCAGCACCGGGATCCCGACGTGACGCCAGTACTGCGCGCGGGTCGCCCCGCAGGACGCGGCGGCCTCCTGCCACTGGGAGCGCAGCCCGTCGAGGGCGGGCAGCACGGTCACCACCATCAGCGGGACCATGAAGTAGAGGTAGGCCAGCACCAGTCCGGTGAAGCTGTAGAGGCTGAAGCCGGTCCGGTCCAGGTGGAACAGCTGGGTGACTGTACCGGTCGTCCCGAGCGTCGCGATGAACGCGAAGGCGAGCGGCGCGCCGGAGAAGTTGGCGAGCACCCCGCTCGCGGAGACGACGATCCCGCGCAGCGCCGGCCGCGACGAGGTGACGACGGCCTGGGCGATGAGGGTGCCGATGACGGTAGCCAACAAGGCGGTGAACAGGGAGAGTTCGACGCTCCCGGTCAGCCCGGTGGCGTACGCGCCGGACAGCGACCCGCTGACGTTCTCCGTGGAGAAACGGCTCGCACCGCTCTCCGGGTCCAGGACGGTGAACGCCCCGTACACCATGGTCCCGGCGGGCAGCCCGAAGCACACCGCGAGAAACGTGAAGAAGGGGACGACGACGGGCCACCGGTGCCGCCGCGCGCTGCGGCGGGGGCCGCCGGCCCGGCCGGCCGGAGCGGGCGGCACGGGGGCGGCCGCGCCCGCCACGGGCACGGGGCCCGCGGCGGGGACGGGAAGTGCGGTCTGTTCGGGCATGGTCAGCTGACCGCCTTGCCCCAGCCCTGGACGACCGTCTCCTTGGCCTTCGCCTCCTGGTCCACGGTCGGCTCCTGCGGAGTGCCGTGGACCTCGGGGATCTGGGCGACGGCGGCCTTGTCGGCGGTGCCGTCCTTCTTCATCGCCTCCAGCAGCGCCGGGCGCGAGAAGCCCTTCAGCCAGATGTTCTGGCCCTCGGGGCTGTAGACGAACTCCAGCCACAGGCGGGCGGCGGCCGGGTGCGGGGCGTGCTTGTTGACGCCCTGGTTGTAGTAGCGCGAGTACAGGCCGTCGGCGGGCACCACGACCTGCCAGTCGACGCCCTTGGGCTCCAGCTTCTGGCCGTACCCCAGGTTGAGGTAGTCCCAGTCGATCGAGATCGGTGTCTCGCCCTGCTGGATGGTGGCGAGCGTGGACTTCGCGGGGACGAAGTTGCCCTTCTTCTTCAGCTCCCGGAAGAAGTCGAGACCCTTCTGCGCGTCGTCCAGGGATCCGCCGTTGGCCAGCGACGCCGCGACGACCGCGGCCAGCGCGGAGCTGGACTCGGTCGGGTCGCCGTTGAGCGCGACCTTGTTCCGGTACTCGGGCTTCAGCAGATCCTTGAACGTCTCGGGGCAGTTCTTCACGGCCTTGGCGTCACAGCCGATGGATATGAAGCCGCCGTAGTTGTTCATGAAGGAGGCGTCCGGCTGCTTCTGCGCGTCCGGGATGCCGTCCCAGCCCTCGACCTTGTACGGGGCGAGCAGACCCTGCTTCTTGGCGTCCTGCATGTACGAGGTGCCGAGGTCCAGCGCGTCGACGGCGCGGGCCTGGCCCTTGCGCTTGGCCGCCGCGTTCAGCGCGCCCTGGCTGCTGCCGCCCGGGTCCTCGTTGTTGACCTCGATGGCGTACTTCTTCTCGAAGGCCGCGATCATCTCGCCGTAGTTGGCCCAGTCCGGCGCGAGGGCGTAGACGTTGAGCTTGCCCTCCTTCTCCGCCGCCGCGACGAGCTTCTCCATACCGCCGAGGTCCGCGGCCGACTCGGCCTTCGCGGCCTTGCTGTTCTGCGCACCGGCGTTGTCGGGTGCGGAGCCACAGCCGGTGGCCACCAGGGCGGTGAGGCCGGCGAGGGCCGCGGCGGTCAGAACGCGGCGGGGATGGTGTGCCTTCACGATGCGTACTCCTGGGTCTGCGGCGAGCCACCTGTATGGACAAGCCATCGTCAGTAAGCCAGGTGAAGCTAGCAGCCAGGTGACCGGCAGGTAAAGGCTTCGACAAGGAAAAAGTGCAGGTCAGAAGCGTTATCAAGACGTTGGTTTACGTTCGGCCAAACTGGTAAGGCGCAGGGTTCGCTCTGGCCGAGAGGTACACCCACTGCGCGCAGTATGGAAGATGCGGAACACTCACGCGGATGGCATGATCACCCCTGGCCATCGCCCGGCGCCCCCAAGGAGAGACGTGACCCGACGGCACCAGCAGATCGCCGAGGAGCTGCGCCTCGCCATCGCCGACGGCACCTACCCCGTGGGCTCCGAGCTGCCGTCCGAGTCCGAACTCGCCCTGGCCCACGGGGTGTCCAGGGGCACCCTCCGGCAGGCCTTCGGCACGCTCCAGTCGGAGGGCCTGATCGGATCCCGGCAGGGCGCCCGCCGGACCGTCCTGTCCACCACGCCCAGCCAGAGCTTCACCGAACTGCGCAGCTTCGCCCAGTGGGCCCGGGCGGGCGGCCGCACCCCCGGCGGCCTCGTCCGCGGCTCCCGCCGCGCCAAGGCCACCGAGGCCGAGGCCGCCCAGCTCCACCTCGCCCCCGGCGACCCGGTCCTGCACGTCTTCCGGGTCCGCACCCTGGACGGCGAACCGGCGCTCCTGGAGCGCACGGTGTACGCCGGGTGGGTCGTGGAGGCCGTCGAACGCCTCCCGGACGACTGCGAGTCGGTCACCCAGAGCCTGTACGAGGAGGCCGGGGTGGTCATGAGCCACGGCGAACACCACCTGGACGCGATCGCCGCGGGCACCACGGACGCCCGGGAACTGGGCGTACGGCGCGGCGCACCGCTGCTGCGGGTCCGCCGCACCACGACCACCCCGGACGGCCGCCCGGTCGAGACGTCGGACGACCGCTACAAGCCGGACTCGGTGGTGTTCACCGTACGCAACTCGGTCCAGGCGAACCCGCTGGTGCGCACGGCACCGGACTGAACCCCGGCAGGGCCCCGTACGCAGCCCGTACGGGGCCCCACGCAACCCGTACGCAGCCCGTACGAGCCCCGCGCAACCCGTACGCAGCCCGTACGAGCCCCGCGCAGGCCCTATGCAGGCCCGCACGAGCCCCACGCAGCCCGTACGCAGCGCCCACCCGCCCACAGCTGCCAATCCCCGCCCGGGGACACCCCGCCCCCTCCAGCCCCAGGAACAGCGAGCCCCGTATGCCCCCGCTCCCCCGCCCCGCCGCCCTGTTGTGCGACATGGACGGCACCCTCGTCGACACCGAGCACGCCTGGCTGGACACCGTCGCCGGCTTCCTCCGCTCGCAGAGCTCCCCGGCCGACGCGGACACCCTCGCCCCCTTCGCGGGCGCCGCGCTGGCCGACGCGGCCGCCCTGCTCGTACGCGGCGGCCTCACCGCCCTGCCGGAGGCGGAGGCGGCCGCCCTGCTCGACCGGGAGTTCACCGCGCGGGTGGCGGCCGGCGTGACCGTCCAGCCCGGCGCTCTCCGGCTCCTGGACCGGGCGCGCGCACTCGGCGTACCGACGGCCCTGGTGACCGCGTCCGAGCGGCACGTGGCGGACCTGGTGCTCGACACCCTGGGCCGGCACCGCTTCGACACCTCGGTCGCCTCGGGCGAGACGGCGCTGGGAAAGCCGCACCCCGACCCGTACCTGGCCGCGGCGGCCGCGCTCGGCGTGGCCCCGCAGGACTGCCTGGCCGTCGAGGACACCCCCACGGGCGCCGCCGCCGCACTGGCCGCCGGGTGCCGTCTGCTCGCCGTCCCGTCGGTGCCCGGCATCGAACCGGGCCCGCGCACGGTCCTGGTCGCCTCCCTGACGGAGGCGGACCTGACGGAGGCGGCTTAGGGCCACGGCCCGGCAATCCCGCGGACCCGCGCCCCACGCCACGGCCCTCGATCACTCGTGCGGGTGACCGGGCCGCATCGCCCCCACCTCAGCCCTTGATGCAGATGACCTGCTTGAGCTTCGCGACGACCTCGACCAGGTCCCGCTGCTGCTCCATGACCTGCTCGATCGGCTTGTACGCCGCCGGGATCTCGTCCAGGACGCCGGAGTCCTTGCGGCACTCCACGCCCCGGGTCTGCTCCTCCAGGTCCCGCACCGTGAAGCGACGCTTGGCCGCGCCCCGGCTCATCCGGCGGCCGGCGCCGTGCGAGGCCGAGTTGAACGCCTTCTCGTTGCCGAGGCCCTTCACGATGTACGAGCTGGTGCCCATCGAGCCGGGGATGATCCCGTACTCTCCGGAGCCGGCGCGGATCGCTCCCTTACGGGTGACGAGCAGGTCCGCTCCGTCGTACCGCTCCTCCGCCACGTAGTTGTGGTGGCAGGAGATCTCCTGATCGAAGACCGGCTTCGCCTTCTTGAACTCCCTGCGGACCACGTCCTTGAAGAGCGCCATCATGATCGCGCGGTTGTACTTCGCGTACTCCTGCGCCCAGTACAGATCGTTCCGGTAGTCGGCCATCTGCGGGGTCTCCGAGATGAAAACGGCCAGGTCCCGGTCGACGAGGCCCTGATTGTGCGGAAGCTTCTGCGCGATGCCGATGTGGTGCTCGGCGAGCTCCTTGCCGATGTTGCGGGAGCCGGAGTGCAGCATCAGCCACACCGCCCCCTCGCTGTCGAGGCAGAACTCGATCATGTGGTTGCCCGAGCCCAGCGTTCCCATCTGCTTCGTGGCGCGTTCCTGACGGAACTTGACCGCTTCCGCGATCCCCCCGAACCGTCCCCAGAAGTCGTCCCAGCCCGCCGTCGGGAACCCGTGCAGCCTTCCCGGGTCCACCGCGTCGCCGTGCATCCCCCGGCCGACCGGAATGGCCTGCTCGATCTTGGAGCGGAGCCGTGACAGGTCGCCGGGAAGATCGTTCGCGGTGAGGGACGTCTTCACCGCCGACATCCCGCAGCCGATGTCCACCCCCACCGCGGCCGGGCACACCGCGCCCTGCATCGCGATCACCGAACCGACCGTCGCCCCCTTGCCGAAGTGGACGTCCGGCATGACCGCCAGACCCTTGATCCAGGGCAGCGTGGAGACGTTGCGCAGCTGCTGCATCGCCCCGTCCTCGACCGACGCGGGGTCCGCCCACATCCGGATGGGGACCTTCGCCCCCGGCACCTCTACGTACGACATAACTCCTCGATTCCCCCGAAAAGACTGAAAGCGCAAAACCGGTGCCAAGGTCGGCAAACCCGTCGGCCGACCGGCATTCACAGCGGCGCGTGCGATACACATTGTGTCCATCGGCCGCCTTGGAGCGGCAACTCGTTTTCCGTACCGAAGGGAGCCTGGGACGGTGCGACACATGGCGTACGTACCCGGCGTCGCGCTTCTCGCAGCGTTCGCCGTCGGCTGCAGCGCCGGCGCCGACAGCGACGCGAACGGCGCCGACAGCAAGGCGGGCAGCCCGACGGTCACCCCCGCGCCGCCCGGCAAGTACCTGACCCTGCCCGCCCCCTGCCGCGCCGTGCCGCGTGCGACGCTGAAGGACCTGCTGCCCGGCGCCGCCGAACTGCCCGGGGACCAGCAGGAGAAGGTGTTCCGCGGATCGGCGGCCGTCACGTACGACACCGACCGCAAGGTCGGGTGCAGCTGGAAGTCCGACGCGCCGAACGCCACGCGGAGCCTCGCCATCGACTTCGAGCGCGTCGTCTCCTACGACCCCGCGGTCAGCGACGACGACCGCGCGGACACGGTGTACGCGAAGAAGGAGAAGGCCGCGGGCCTGTCGTCCTCGGTGACACCCGGGCCGGACGCGGAGAAGAGCTCCGGAACCCCGGACGGGAAGGACGAGAAGGGCGAGAAGCAGGAGAAGGAGGAGGAGGGCGCGGGGAAGTCCGAGGACCCGGCGGGAGACGACGACGCCACGGCCTCGGCGGGCCCCTCGTCCTCCGGGGACACCGGCGGGAGCGGCGGGAGCAGCGGCAGTCCGGAGGACGCCCTGCCCTCGCGCGTCCTCGACGGCCTCGGAGATGCCGCATTTCTGCAGGATCTGCCCACTCGGGCAGGTTCCACCGCACAGCGCCACACGGTGAGCGTGGTATTCCGCACATCGAACGTGGTCGTGACCGTCCGGTACGCCGAGCAGCCGGCCCTCATCACGCAGGCGCCCGACGGCAGGGAACTTCAGGAGAAGGCCCAGGCACTGGCCCGGAAGCTGGCCGAGGCGCTCAGCGAATAGGCCCCCTCCGCCCCCCTCCGAGGGGCTCCCACCGGCCGGGTTTCCGGTCCCCGGGGGCCCTCGGCGGCGGCGCGGGACGCCCGCCGCCCGTCGTACCGTGGCTGTCCGGAAGACGTACCGACCCGCTACCGAGCCCGCCCGTACACCGCACGAACCGAGACCTCCAGCACCGAGAGCTCCGTGCCATCCGAGTGAAGGAACCATGCACCGATCTGCCCCGCGCCTGTCCCGCATCCTCGCCTGCGCCGCCGTTCCGGTGATGCTCGTAGCCGTCGGCTGCTCGTCGGACTCCGGCTCCGACGGCAAGAAGAACGCGGGCTCCTCGTCGTCCGGCACGGCCGGCGCCAAGTCGTCGGAGCCCACCGTCGAGGCGGCGAAGTTCACCGATCTGCCCGACCCGTGCGCCTCGATCGCGAAGAAGACGATCGAGGACCTGGTGCCCGAGGCCAAGAAGAAGGGCGGCACGGCCGGCGGGTCCTCCGACCTGTCGGTCCGTAGCAGCTGCTCCTGGAACGGCCTGGACGACCAGGGCGTCAAGGGCTCGCAGTACCGCTGGCTGGACGTCGGCTACACCCGGTTCGACTCGGACCAGTCGCTGGGCAGCGGCGCCGAGCGGGCCACCGCCGACTACACGAAGCAGATCGCCAAGACGAAGGCCGCCGAGGGCGCCGAGAAGGTCGCCGCGGAGCCCACGGCCGGCATCGGCGAGGAGGCCACGCTCGTCACGTACGGCCTCAGCAAGACGGACGAGGACTTCGCGTACGCCACCGTCGTGGCGCGCACGGGCAATGTCGTCGTCACCCTGACCTACAACGGCGCGGGCTACGCGGGTGCGAAGACGCCCTCCTCCGGGGACATCGTCAAGGGCGCCCAGAAGGCGGCGAAGGAAGCGATCGCCGCGGTCGAGAAGAGCGCGGGCGCCAAGGACGCTCCCCCGGCGAAGGGCGACGACGGGGACGCGAAGGCCGAGGACACGAAGAAGGAGTCGGGGGGCGCGAAGGGCGACTCCTAGGCCGGCTGACCACCGGGGCGGTCAGTACCGGGCAGTCCGCGCCGTCCGGTCGGCGCGCTGCGCCGTGGGGCGGACGTGGAGCCTGCTCAGGTACTGGCCCGCCGTGGGCAGCGTCTCCAGCAGGATGTGCTGCTGACGCTTGATCCGGACGAAGTGCGCGTCGGCCACCTCGCGGGCGTCCTGCCGGTGGGCGAGGGACGCCCGGAAGGTCCGACCGCCCGGTGCGAGCGCGGCCAGCACTCCCGCGTACCGCAGTTCGTGGCGCTCGGGGGTCAGGGCCGCGCTGTGTGCCGCCAGGCACTCCGCGAGCTCCGGCGAGAGCGGAGCCGCGCGCCGGGCGCTCCAGTACGGCGTGTCCGCCCGGGGGGACGTGTGGTGCAGCAACTGAGCGAAGTCCCGGGCCCGTGCGGAGCCGGTCGCTACGGCACGGTTGAAGCGGGCCGCGGGCCCGTCCCGGTCCTGGAGGGCGGGAAAGTCCCGCACCAGCCGGTCCAGTGCCTTGAGGACCCCGCTCAGCGGTCCGCCCGCCAGGGGGTCGCGGGCGTCGGCCGCCGGACCCAGGGCGACGCAGTTCTTCACCCACGCGCGGCGGCTGTGCCCGGTCCGCGGGGCGGTGTGGCGCACAGTGGTGTGCTCGGGCCGCAGCCCCCACAGGGCGCACAGGGTGCGCGCCGCCTCGTCCGGCCCGGTCCGGTCACCCGGGTAGGCGTGGCCCGCCTCGAAGCCGTCCACCAGGGGCATCTTCCAGGTCCAGCCGGACGGCAGCGCGGTGGCGGTCGTGAAGGGGTCGACGTCGCGCTCGGTGCGGTCGTACGGGACGGTGACGGCGACCGCCCGGTCGCACCTCGGCCGGTCGGGGGCGTCGAGGTACGGCTCGCGCAGGATTCCGGCGAGGACCAGGCCCTCCGGTCCGGTGCAGTCGAGGAAGAGATCCCCCGGCACCCTGTGCCCTTCGGCGGTGTGCAGGGCGGTGAGCATTCCCCGCTCGTCGCGCTCCGCGGTCCGTGGGGTGCCGCGGAGCGTCCGGACGCCGAAGCGGCCGGTCGCCGTATTGCGCAGGTACTCGGTGAACAGGCGGATATCGACGTGCCATCCGTAGGGGAAGGCCCGTCGGCCGTCCAGCCACCGTGGTGATTTCCGGGCGTCCATGAGAGGCGGCTCGCGGAAACACGCGTAGTCGAAGTTCTCGGTGCTCTCTCCGTTCGCCCTGCGCCTGCGCCAGTGGTCGAGAAGCAGCGAGTCCTCGCATTCCGGAATGCCGGAGCACGGGTCGTAGAAATAGTCGAGGCTGCCGTTCTCCAGAGTGCGCGGGGGCAGTTCCGCGGGCCCTTCGGTGCGCCAATTCACGTAACGGACGGCCGCCTTGAAGGATGCCCGGCAGGTGCGCATCCATTCTTCTTCCGGAACCCCGAGCCGGTCGAACAGTTCACGCTGAAACTCCGGCTCGACGGCTGCCACCTGGGAGGTTTCTTCCGCGCCGGGCAGATCGGGTGTCTCCAGTACGGCGATGGAGACGGTCGCGCGGAATGCGGAAGCGAGCCGGGCGGCCGCTGTCCAACCGACGGCCGTGCCGCCCACGACAACGATGCGCGTGATGTGACTGTCCATGGAAGCAGCCTTCCTCTCTGTCATGTACGGCAGCTGTATCCGGGCTGTACGGGCCTGTATTCACGCATACAGATCTGCTGGATATTTCCTATGCCGGTGCGGCCGAACCTGGTGATGCGGGACCTGAACGGGGCCCGGAACTCATCTCAGGAGGAAGAATGTTCGAGGCCGAATCCGGCACACCTCAGGTCCGGCATCCACTGGCAGTCCTGGCGGAGATCGAGGAGCGCGGAACGCGCGATCAGGAATTGCTGCTGCACGACAGTGCCACCCCGTGGGCGGAACTGCTGGCCCACTATGCCGACGCGCTGAGCGCACTGGCCTCCGCGGCCCCGGGCGGCGAGGCGGAGGTGCCGGGTATCGCGAGAAGCGCGGAGATACCGGTCTACGGCCTGGACTCGGGGCACGCGGGCGGCTGCGGCTGATCCCCCACGGCTGAACGCCCCGTGTGCCGCCCGGAACCACGGGCGGCACACGGGGCCGGGG
>NZ_JBHXJG010000013.1:0-51550 GCF_042723425.1 Streptomyces sp. NPDC058375
GCCGCGGTGATCCCCGGCCGCCCCCTCGTCAGGTCTCAAGGGCCAGCGCCTCGGACAGCGCCCCCAGCGTCGGAGTCAGATACAGCTGGCGCAGCGGAACCTCGGGCAGCCCGCGCTCCCGGGCGAGCGTGCCGATCCGGATCGCGTACAGCGAATTGCCGCCCAGGTCCCAGAAGTCGTCGTCCGGGCCGACCGTCTCGACACCGAGCACGTCCCGCCAGATGGAGGCGAGGACGGCGTCCGGGGCGGTCTCGCGGGACGCTCCGTGAGGCGCTGCGGCCTGTGCGGGGGCCGGCGCCTCGGCCTGTGCGGCGGCAGGCGCCGCGGCCTGACTGCGCTGTGCTCCGGGTACGGGCAGCCGGGCCGGGTCCAGCTTGCCGTTCGCGGTGAGGGGGAGCGCGGGCAGCACGGTCACCGTCGCGGGCGCCATGTGCGCGGGCAGCAGCCGGGCCGCCCGCTCCCGTACGGGCCCGGGGTCCTCGCCCGCCCCAGGTGCCGGAACCACGTACGCGTCGATCCGCACGGCCGCCGCGTCCCCGCCCCCGCCGCCCGTCACGGTGACCGCAGCCGCCGACACCGCCGGGTCCTCCAGCAGCACGTGCCGGATCTCGCCGGGCTCGATCCGGAAGCCCCGCACCTTGACCTGGTCGTCGATCCGGCCCAGGTGTTCCAACGTTCCGTCGGGGAGCAGCCGCCCCAGATCGCCGCTGCGGTAGAGCCGCCGCCCCGCCGGGTCCAGGGGGTCCGGGACGAAGCGTTCGGCGGTCAGGTCGGGCCGGTTCAGATAGCCGAGCGCCACGCCCGCCCCGCCCACCACGATCTCCCCGGGCACACCCGGCGGCACCGGCCGCCCGCGTGCGTCCAGTACCCGGACCGACCAGCCGGGCAGGGGCCGCCCCACGGACCGGGATCCGGCGAGCGCGTCGCGCCGGGTCACCGTGGCCGCCGTGACATGGACGGTGGTCTCGGTGATCCCGTACATGTTGACCAGCCGGCAGCGGTCCTCCGGGTGCCGGTCGAACCAGCCCAGCAGCGGGCGGGCGTCGAGTGGTTCGCCGCCCAGCACCACCAGCCGGACGCTCACGGGGTCCTGCGCGGTCCGGTCGGCTGCCGCGAGCTGGGTGAACGCGGACGGGGTCTGGCTCAGCACGCTCACCCGCGCCCGTACCAGCAGGGCGTGGAAGTCCTCCGGCGAGCGCGTGGTCCAGTGGTCCACGACCACCAGCCGGCCGCCCGTCAGCAGCGCCCCCCAGATCTCCCACACCGAGAAGTCGAACGCCGCGGAGTGGAAGCACGTCCAGGTGTCGTCGGGGGAGAGGCCGAAGTCGTCGCGGACGGCGTCGACCAGGGCGGTCACGTTGGCGTGCGGGACGAGGACCCCCTTGGGGCGGCCGGTCGAGCCCGAGGTGTGGATGACGTACGCGGGTGAGCCGGGCTCCCCGCGTGGTGCGGTGGGGCGGGGCGGGTGGCCGGTGAGGGCTGCCGGGTCCGTGACCGTCAGCCGGACTCCGGCGTCCCGCGCGGTGCGCTCCCGCCGCTCCGCCGGATGCTCCGGATCCAACGGTACGTGGACCGCGTCCGCCTTCAGCACGGCGAGCATCGCCGCCACGAGGTCCGTCGAGCGGGGCAGGCAGAGGCCGACGAGGTCACCGGGGCGGACACCGTGGGCGTACAGACCATCGGCCAACACCTCGGCGCGGCGGTCGAGTTCGGCGTACGAGAGCGTGGTGGGCCCGGCGGTGAGGGCGGGGGCGTCGGGGCGGGCGGCAAGCTGGGCGGCGAAGGCGTCGTCGATGCGGAGGGGGGAGGCCGGGGGCGCGGGGCGGGCTCCGAGGGCCAGTTGTGCCGCCGACTCGGTCTCGGTCAGCGGATTCAGCTCTGACAGTGGTGTGTTGGGTGGGAAGGCAAGCAACTGTCCTTTCACGTACTCCACTTGATGGGCCGGGGCCGGGGCCGGCGCTGGGAGCCGGTCCGGCGTGTTGGGCAGTGCGGCGGCCCCGCCCTCGTCTCCCGGCACCAGCCACGTCGTCGGCGGCTCCTCGCCCTCCGCCGGGGCGGCCGGCTCGGTGGCCAGCAGCTCCGCGACCGTACGGCCGGGCGACAGGTCCGCCGCGAACACCGCGTACCCGTCGAGCGCCCCCAGCGCGTACGGTGGCCGGTCCCGCGCCGGTACGGGGACGGCGACGCGCACCGAGGACTCGCCCGTGTACCGGCCGACCGTCACCGCGAGCGCCGAGGCGAGGCGCCGGGTCTCCTCGTCGAGGCGCAGGTCGGGGGGGAGCGGCCCGGCGAGCGGTGTCACCGCGTCCGGGGCCAGGTCGCCCCGCACCACCTGGGCGACGAGCCGCAGCGAGTGGGCGTCGAGCGCGGACGCGTCGGCGGTCAGGACGACCTCGGCCCGGTGGCCCTCGCCCGCGTACCGCAGCAGCACCGCGCGCAGTCGGTGGCCGGGGGCGAGCGGGCGGCGGGCCTCGGCCTCGCGCCGCCGGGCCGCCGCGTCGGATGCGGCGGGGGCCGGCACGAACTCCGTCCACAGCCGGGGGCGGCGGCGGTCCCCGGGCCACCACAGCTCCGCCGCCGTGGTGAGGGCGTCGGCGAGGGCCGTGTCGGAGACGGTCGGCGGCAGGCTCACCGTCAGGGCGTGATGGGCAGGCGGCACGTGCGCAACTCCTCGTAGGGGACAGCGAAAACGGGCGTCAGCGGGCGGTGAACCCACCGTCCACGGTGACCACGCTGCCGGTCACCTGCCGGGACTCGTCCGTCGCCAGCCAGAGCACCGCGGCCGCCACGTCCTCCGGCTCCACCAGCGCGTTCATCGGCTGGTCCCGGACGAAGGCCGTCTCGTGCTCGGCGACCGGCACCTCCAGCGAGCGGGCGATCTCCGCCAGCATCCGGCCCTCCATCGCCCCGTCGTCCCGCACCGAGCCCGGACAGACCGCGTTGACCCGGACCTTGCGGGGCGCGTAGTCCAGGGCCACCGCCTTCGTCAGGCCGACCAGCCCGTGCTTGGCCGCGACGTACCCCGCGAAGTGCCGGTAGCCCACCAGACCGGCCGTCGAGGCGACGTTGACGATCGAGCCGGATCCCTGGGCGACCATCCGGGCCCCCACCGCGCGGATCGCCCGCCACGCGCCGCCCAGGTCCACATCGATCATCAACTGCCACTCGGCCTCGGTGATCTCGTGCGCCGGACGGCCCGAAGGGGCGGCGATGCCCGCGTTGTTGACCAGCACGTCGATCCGCCCGAAGCGCTCCTCCGCTGCCTCCGCCGCCTCCTGGAGCGCCGCCAGGTCCCGGACGTCGGCCTGCCGGGTCAGCACGGCGGACCCGGCCTCGCGGCAGAGCTCCGCGGTGTGCGCGAGCTGCGAGGCCGAGCCGAGCGGATACGGCACCCCGGGCAGCTCGCCCGCCACGTCCAGCAGCACCAGGCCCGCGCCCTCGCGGGCGAACGCCAGGGCGCAGGCCCGGCCGAGACCGCGCGCCGCACCCGTGATCACCGCCGTACGTCCGGCCAACCGCCCCGCGCCACCAGTACCGCCGGTCACCGGTCCCGTGCCCGCACCGTCGCCGGTCACCGGTCCCGTGCCCGCACCGCCGCCGGTCACCGGTCCCGTGCCCGCACCGCCGCCGGTCACCGGTCCCGTGCCCGCACCGCCGCCCGTCACCAGCCCCTCGCCGCGCGTATCTCGGCGGCCACCAGCTCCAGCACCGCGTCCGGTCGTTCGGCGAGATACATGTGCCCGCCGGGCGGTTCGGCCACCGTCAGCTTCCCCGTCGTCGCCCGGCCCCACTCGGCCGCCTCCGCCGCCCCGACCAGGGTGTCCTCCCGCCCCCGTACCGAGACGACGGGCACGCTCAGGGGCCGGTCCGTGGACGGGGTGTACGTCTCGTGGAGCCGGACGTCGGCCCGGAGCGCCGGCAGCAGCAGCTCCCGCATCTCCGGGTTCGCCAGCGCCGGGTGGTCGTACCCGGCGAACGCCCGGACCCGGGCGGCGAACTCCTCGTCCGGCAGCCCGTCCGCCCGGTCCGTGCGCGGCGTCCAGGGCCCGGGCGCGCCGCTGACGACGAGCGCGGCGAGGCGGACCGGCCCGCCCGACCGCTCGATCCGGTGCGCCAGCTCGTACGCGAGCACCGCGCCCATGCTGTGCCCGAACAGGACGACCTGGCCGCCGCCCCCGGCTCCGTTCTCACCGTCGAGCGCCACCGTCACCTGCGCGTACGCGTCGTCGACGGCCGGGGCCGCCGAGGTGTACGCGGGCTCGGGGAACCTCTTCTCGCGGCCCGGCAGGGAGACCGGGAGGATCCGCATCCCCTCCGGCGCCCGTTTCTGCCAGGGCGTGAAGAAGGAGGGGCCCGCCCCGGCGAAGGGCAGGCAGATGAGGACGGTGTCTTCGTCGGCCACGGTCGTTCCTGTTCTCTATTCTCTGCAACCGGCTCTTCTGCCGGACTCTTCTGCCGGAGTTCGGTCAGTCCCCGACCATGATCGTTGTGAGGATCGCGGCGAGATAGCCCGGGTCGCGCACCCCGCACAGCTCGCGCGCCGAGTGCATCGACAGGCCGGGCACCCCGACGTCCACCGTGGTGACGCCGAGCCGGGCCGCCGTGAGCGGGCCGATGGACGTACCGCAGGGCATCGCGTTGTTGGAGACGAACGGCTGCCAGGGAGCCCCGGCCCGCTCGGCGGCGGCCGTGAACACCGCGATCCCGGTGGAGTCGGTGGCGTACCGCTGGTTCACGTTCACCTTCACCGTCGGGCCGCCGTTGGGCAGCGGACGGTGGTCGGGGTCGTGCCGCTCGGAGTAGTTCGGGTGCACCGCGTGCGCCATGTCGGCGGAGACGCAGAACGCGCCCGCCAACGCCCGCGACCAGTCTTCCTCGCTGCCGCCGCGCGCCGACACCGACCGGGACAGGATCCGCTCCAGCAGCGGGCTCTGCGCACCCGTCTCGGAGCCGCTGCCGACCTCCTCGTGGTCGAAGGCGGCCAGCACGGGGACGAACGCGGGCTGCGTGGGCCCTGTCGCCGCGTCCACCAGCGCGGTCACCCCGGCGTGCACCGAGACCTGGTTGTCCAGCCGCGACGCCACCACGAACTCCCGGTCCACGCCCAGGTATCCGGGCGGCTGGATGTCGTGGAGGCTCAGGTCCCAGCCCAGCACGTCCGCCGGGTCCTCCCCGGCGGCCGCCGCGACCCGGCGCAGCAGCTCGCCCTCCTGCGGGTCGCCCAGCGCCCAGATCGGCGCGATGTGCCGCTGCCGGTCCAGCGCCACGCCCTCGTTCACCGAACGGTCCAAGTGGATCGCCAACTGAGGTACCCGCAACAGGGGTTCGTCGATCTGGACGAGCCGGCTGCGCGGGACGCCGCCGGGTCCGCGCAGCGCGAGCCGCCCGGAGATGCCCAGGTCCCGGTCGAGCCAGGTGTTCAGCGGCACCCCGCCGTAGATCTCCACCCCGATCTGCCGCCACCCCGAAGTCCCGGTGTCCGGGGCCGGTTTGATCCGCAGGTTCGGGGAGTCGGTGTGGGTGCCGACGATCCGGAACGGGGTGTGGGCGGGCGCGCCCTCGGGGACGTACCAGGCGACCAGCGCACCGGCGCGGCTGACGAAGCATCCGCCGGTCGCCCCGGTCCAGTCGTCCGTGCCGCGCAGTTCACGGAACCCGGCCTTCTCCAGACGCTGGGCGGCGCTCGCCACCACGTGGTACGGGGACGGGCTGGCGGCGATGAAGGAGAGCAGGTCGTCGGTGTGGCTGCGGTGGGGGGCCGGAGTCATACGGCGTCCGCCTTTCCGGTGTTCGGCAGTGACTGGGAGGGTGACGGTCCGCCGGGCTGGTCGGGCCCGGCGCTGGCGCCCTGGGCGGGGCCCCCGGAGCCTTGGCCCGAGGACCCCTGCGAGGGGCGCTCCCCGAGGAGTTCCCGCACCGGCCGGTCGGGCCGGGCGCAGAACTCCGCGAGCAGGTCGGTGTACGACGCGAGAAGGTCGTGGGCGGTCGTGTGGTCCCACAGGTCGGTGGAGAATTCCAGGAACGTTCGGTAACCCTTCGCGGCGTCCCGGCGCGGCGCAAGCCCGAAGCACAACTCGCTGCGGGAAAGCGGCGGTGCCAGATCGGCCACCTCGACCCGCAGCCCGGGAATCTCGATGTCCGTGTCGACGGAGTTCTGGAACGCCAGGACGTGCGGCACCCGGTCGGGGACGCTGACAGCGCCCGCGTCCCGCATCGCCTGCATGATGCGCGCCGTGGGCAGCACATGCGCCATGGCGCCGAGCGCACCCGCGCCCGTACGGACCGCAAGCTCCGCGCACGTCTCCTCAAGATTGGCTGAATCCAGTCGTACGCGGACCATCACCGCCGTGGACGTCATCGCCACGAGCGACTCCGACGCGGTGCCCTCGCGGTTGGCGTACGGGACGCTCAGCAAGGTGTCCTCCTCGCCCGACAGCCGGGTCAGGAACACCCCGAGCGCGGCCGCGGCGACGGCGAACGGAGTGGTCCGCCGTTCGGCGGCGAGCTTCTCCACCGCCGCCCGCACCGCACCCGACGCGACCCCGCGCACGGTGTCACCGTGTCCGCTGAGCTTCTGCGGACGCGGCCGGTCGGTCGGTACGGGGACGGCGGACGGCACCCCGTCCAGATAGGCGGCGCAGAACGCGGCCCGCTCCTCCTCGGCCCCGGGATCGTGGTGCTCGCGCTGCCACCGGGCGTACCCGGGCGCCTGCATCGCCGGATCGGGCAGACCGTGCGGGACGCCCGCTGCGGCCGCCGTGTACAGCGCGGCGATCTCCGCGAGCAGCACGGACAGCGACCAGCCGTCCGCGCACACGTGGTGCAGGACGAACATCAGCTCCCACCGGTCCTCCTCGACCCGCAGCAGCCGCACCCGGGGCACCAGGGGCCGCCCCAGGTCGAAGGGGGCCGCGGCGTCCGCCCGGCACAGGGTGTCCGCCCGGGGGCGCCGCTCACCGGCGGGCAGCGCCGTCAGATCCTCCACCGGCAACGCCACCGGCCCCGTCGCCACGACCTCCTGCCACCAGGGCCCGTCCGGCGCGTCCTCCTGGACGAACCGGGTGCGCAGCGCGTCGTGCCGGGCGATCACCTCGGACACGGCGGACCGCAGGGCCGCCGGATCCAGCGCCCCGGTGAACGTGATCCGCGTGGGGACGTTCCACACGGCGGGGTCGGGCATGGCGTGGTGCCCGGCGATCATCCGGGCCTGCTGGTCGCTGACGGGGGCGCGGTCGACGACGACGATGGCGGATGCGGCGTCCTCGGCCGTTGTCGCTGTCGCCGCCGTTGCCGCTGTCCCGGGCGCTTCGTCGCCGGCCAGTTGCCGGGTCATCGCCCGCAGAGTGGCGTCGGCGAAGAAGTCCGCCAGCGGGTAGTCGACGCCGAGGGTGTCCCGGACCCGGTTGACGAGTCGGATCGCGGCGATCGAGTTGCCGCCCAGGTCGAAGAAGTTGCTGTCGGCGGGGAAGCCGCGCAGATCGAGGACGGATTCCCAGACCTCGCGCAGGGCGGTGGCGACATCTGCGGCAGGCACCCCGGGCACCCCAGGCACCCCGGGCACCCCGGGCGGCGGGTCCGTCACAGCGTCCAACTGCTCGTCCAGCTCCGCGAGATACCCCTCCGCCGTCGTCGCGTCGAACAGATCCGAGTCGTAGCGCAGTCGCAGCCGCAGACTTCCGTCCGGGGCGTGGGTGGCCATCAGCGCCAGCTCCAGCGGCGCCGACTCCGTCCCGGCCGCCACCGCCTCCGCACGCAGTCCGGGCAGATCGATTCCGGCCAGCGCCGCGCGGTCCAGATCGACCGAAACGGTCACCATCGGGCGCCGGTTCCCCGGGTCCGGACGGACGGCGGCGAGCAGCGCGTCCAGGTCCACCCCGCTGTGCTCCTCCGCCGCGAACAGCGCCCGACCGGTGGCCCGTACGGCCTCCGGGAGCGGGGTGTCGTCCGTCGCGGACAGCGACAGCGGCAGCAGGGCCACATGGAAGCCCACCGTGTCCGCCGTCTCCGGGCGCCGCCGCCCGAACGTCGTGCCCAGCAGGAACGCGTCCTGCCCCGACCGCCGCCGCAGCACCGACTGCCAGGCCGTGCACAGCGTGGCGAACAGGGTCACGCCCTGCTGCCCGCTCCACTCCCGCAGCCGGTCCGCCCGCTCCCGGCCGACGGTCCGGGCCACCGCCCCTCCGCGCCCCGCCACCCGGCGGCCGCGCGGCCGGTCCGTCGGCAGGGTCAGCACCGGCGGACGCTCGCCCAGCAGCTCGCGCCACCAGACCAGGTCGGCCGGGTCGTGCGGCGGCTCGGGCGCCCCGACGGTCGTCCCGGCGGGCCGCTCGAAGACCGGCGGGCGTCCGTCGCGGGCGGCCGCGTACAGCTCCCGGAGGTCCCCGGCGATCAGCGCGGCCGAGTGCGCGTCCGTGATGATGTGGTGCATCCCGAGGACCAGGACATGATCGTCCTCGGCCAGCCGGAGCAGCCGGGGCGTGAACAGCGGCCCTGTGGCCAGGTCGTAGGCACGGTGGCTCTCCTCGGACAGCAGCGCCTCGATCGCCTCGTCCGGGTTCTGCCCCCGGGCGTCGGACACCGCCAACGGAACGGTCGGCCCGCCCCGGACGACCTGGACGACGCCCGCCTCGGCGTCGCCGCGGAACACCGTCCGCAGCCCCGGGTGCCGCTCGACCAGACCGTCGACCGCCGCCCGCAGCGTCGCCACGTCCAGCGGACCGCGCAGCCGTACGGCCTGGGTCTCGTTGTACGCCGCCGGGTTCTCCATCAACTGCGCGGCCAGCCACAGCCGTCGCTGCGCCGAGGTGGCGGGCGCGACGGTCTCCCGAGCCCGGGTCTCCTGGGTGTCCGGGGCGTCCTGGGCTCGGCCGTCCCCGGCCCGGCCGATCCGCTCCCGGGTCCGGCGACGCAGCACCTCCAGCCGCTCAAGCCCCGACCGCAGGCGCTCCCGGTCCATCCCGAAGTCGACCAGCGCGGCGATCTCGTCCACCCCGGCCCCGTGCAGCGCCGCCACGAACGGGGCGACGCTGTCCGGCGTACCGATCAGGGCCCGCTGGTCGCAGTAGCGGTCGTAGGCCCGGCGGAAAAGATAGTCCAGGTCCTCCTCGCCCGCCGCCGCCACGTCCTCGCGCCGCTGTCCCGCCGCCGTCGCGGCCGAGCGCATCAGCAGCGAGGACCGCAGGTAGCGCACCATCGGCTCCAGGGCGTCCGCCCGCGCGGTGGCGTGGTCGTCGGCGAGATACGTGTGCACCAGCACCGTCACCCGCCCGGCGTCCGGGGCGAGCCCGCACGCCGCCCGCGTACGCCGGTAGTGCGCGATGTTCGCGGCCAGCTCGTCCACGGTCTGGCTCATCAGGTTGGTGACGACCCCCAGCCCGCGCCGGGCCGCCTCCTCGTACGAGGCCCGCTGCCCGGAGGTCGCCAGGAAGAACGGCGGCTCCTCCTGCACCGGACGCGGGCGGACCCGGATCTCCGCCTCCGCGCCCTCGCCCGTGCGCCGCCGCACCGCCTCCCCGCGCCACAGCCGGCGCACCTCGTCGAGGTGGTCGAAGGCGATCCGCCGCCGGTCCGCGAACCGGTCCGGGTGCAGGGCGAAGTCCCGGGCGTGCCAGCCCGTCGCGCAGCCGATGCCGACCCGGCCGCCGGAGAGGTTGTCGACCACCGACCACTCCTCGGCGACCCGCACCGGATCGTGCAGCGGCAGGACCACCGAGCCCGCGTTGATCCGGACGCGTTCGGTCTCCCGGGCGACGGCGGAGGCGAGCACGGCCGGGTTCGGGAAGAGTCCGCCGAAGGAGTCGAAGTGCCGCTCGGGCAGCCAGACGGAGGAGAACCCGTGCTCGTCGGCGAAGCGCGCGGTCTCGAAGAGGGTGTCGTACGCCTCCGGCGTGCCGGTCCCGGCCGCGCCGGTGGTCTCCTCCGCCTCCGGGTAGTCGCCGAAGAAGTAGACGCCGAAGTCGGGTGCGGGGCGCGGGACGGCCGGGCGGGCCACGGCGGCCGGGCGGGGCGTGGACCGGGCGAAGAACCCACCGTCACGCAGCTCGCGCAGCGACCCCTCCACCGCCTCGGCGACCCGGTTCACGTCCTCCTCCGTGTGGGCGGTGGAGAGATAGAAGCTGCGCCACTCCCACACGTACACGCCGCGCAGTTGGAGGTGGTGGTAGAGCAACTCCAGGTCCGCGCGGTGCCTGAAGCGGAACATCGACCCGAAGTGGGCCAGCTCCAGCGGGAATTCTTCGTCGCGGAAGAAGGTGTTGAGCCGGTCCGCGAGCGCCTGCGTGCGGGCGTTCAGTCCGCTCTGGAGCCCGGGGCCCTGCTCGGTGAGGTGGGTGAGCACCGCGCGGGCCGCCGCCATCGACAGCGGGTGCTGCATGTACGTGCCGCCGATGAACGTGGTCTCGCGCGAGGGCCCGCCGGGCTCCCCGTACCGCCAGAACCCGCCGTCCACCCCGTCGAGCAGATCCGCCCGCCCGGCCACCGCACCGATCGGGAAGCCCCCGCCGAGCGCTTTGCCGTACGTGGCGAGGTCCGGCACCACGCCGAAGTGCTCCTGGGCGCCGCGCTGGTGGGGGCGCAGTCCGGTCAGCATCTCGTCGAAGAGCAGCACGATGCCCCGCCGGGAGGTGAGTTCACGCAGCGAGCGCACGAACTCCACCGGTCGCAGGCCCGGGTTGCGGCACTGCACGGGCTCGACGAGCACGGCCGCGATCGTGTCACCGAGGGCGTCGATCGTCTCCAGGGCCTCCTGGCTGCCGTACTCCAGCACGATCAGCTCCGCCACCGCGCTGGCGGGGATGCCCCGCGAGACGGGCACGGCATGCTGACCGGGGCCGCCGGGGCGGCCGAGGACGGAGTCGATGTGCCCGTGGTACGAGCCCCGGAACATGACGATCTTCTCGCGCCCGGTCGCGGCCCGCGCCAGCCGGATCGCCGCCGAGTTCGCCTCCGTACCGGACGAGGCGAAGGCGACCCGCTCCATGCCGGTCAGCGCGGCGAGCAGGGCCGCCGACTCGCCGGTGTCGGGGGACCGGGGGCCGAAACGCAGCCCGTCGGCCAGGTGGCGGCGCACGGCCTCGGTGACCGGCTCCGCCTCATGGCCCAGCAGCAGCGAGCCGAAGCCCATGGTGATGTCGGTGTACGCGTTGCCGTCCACGTCGACCAGCCGGGAGCCGTGCGCCGAGCGGGCCGCGATCGGGTACAGCATCTCCTTGGTGGCGTCCCGGAACCCCACGACGGCCCGGCTGTCGGCGAGCGCCGAACGGTGCTGCTGGGCCAGCTCCTTGGAGGTGCGGGTGCGCTCGGTGAACCGCCGGATCAGGGAGGCGGTGTGGGCCCGCTGGGACTCGTCGGCCCCTGCCCCGGCCATCCCGCCCGCCGCGTCCACGACGAGCCGGGGGCCGTGGGCGGTCTCCCCGGCGGCGGGCTTCGCGTCCTGTGCCGGGAGCCGGCCGCGGGCTGCCGCGAGCTGGGCGGTGAGCGCACGCGACAGCTCCGCCGCCCTGGCCACGGCGTCGGCGGCGGCTGCCGCCTCGGCGGGTGCGGGTATCCCGGCGCTCATCGCGCGTCCGTCCCGGTGGTGCGGGCGGTCAGCAGCGCGACGGCTTCGGAGAGCTGGGTGAGCATCGCCGCCTGGGTCTCGGCCAGTTGACGTACCTGCTCGGACAGGGCGGCGACCTCGGCCCGAGTGGCGTAGACGGGTTCGTCGGCCACAGACGCCTCCGCGACCTCTGAGGCTGCTGGCCGAGCCTTCCGCCCGGCTATCAGCGCGGCCGTCAGCCGGGGCGTGCCCGCCTCCTCCAGGACCTCTCGCATGCTGATCTCCGTGCCGAACTCGGCCTCCAACTGCCGCACCATCCCGATGAGCTGGAGCGAGTCCGCGCCGAGCCCGACGAAGGTGCGGTCGGCCGCGACCTCGTCGGGCCGGTGGCCGAGATGGCGTGCGGTCAGCTCCATCACCCTGTCCAGTACGGCCTGTTCGGTCATGCGGTCCTCCGTGGAGCGTGGGGATGGGTGAGCGTAGGGTGCGGGGCCCCGCCAGTGGGAGCGGCGCTGGAAGGGGTACGTGGGCAGCCGGACGCGCCGGCCGCCGCAGCCGTCGAGCAGCGCGGCCCAGTTCACACCGGCCCCGGAGCAGTGCAGCGCGGCCACCGCCCGCTCCCAGTCGCGCGTCGGCACGCAGACCGCGTCCGGCATCGACCGCCGCACCAGCCCCGTCAGCACGGCGGACGGCCCCAGCTCCAGCAGCAGGGGGTACGGGGTCAACTCCCGTAGGACGGCGGCGAAGTCGGCCGTACGGCGGGCCTGCGCGACCAGATAGACGGCGTCCGGCCACCACCCGGCGGGGCGGACCGTGCCGTCGATGCCGTCGACGAACTCCGTGTGCAGCGGGCGCGGTTCCACCTTGTCGGCCAGCACCCGGAACTCCTCCAGCGCCGGGTCGAGCAGCGCCGTGTGGAACGCCCGGTCCACCGCCAGCACTTCGTACGCCTCGTCCCGCGCCGCCAGCAGCGCCCGTACCGCGTCCACCGCCTCCGGGGAGCCGCCCAGCACATGGTGCGTGGCGCCGTTGACCACGGCGAGCTCAAGACCGGGGACGGCGGCGAGCAGCTCCCGCACCCGGGCCCGGGGGACGAACGCGGAGACCATCGCGCCGGGGGCGGACCGTTCCTGCATCAGCCGCCCGCGCCCGCAGACCAGCCGCATCGCGTCCTCGGTGTCCAGCGCCCCGGCCACGCAGAGCGCCGCGTACGCACCGACGCTGTGTCCGGCGACCCGGGCCGGGGCGACCCCGAGCCGCTCCCACAGCCGGGCCTGGGCGAGCTGGAGGGCGAACAGGGCGGGCTGCGCGAAGGCGGTGTCCCACCGTGCGGGGCCCTGCCCGCCGACGGCCCGGTCCAGGAAGTCGTCCCGGCCCGTCTCCTCCGCGTACACCCGGGCGCAGGTCTCCAGCACCTCGGCCACCACCGGGAAGCGCGCGGCGAGTTCGGCGCCCATGCCCGGATGCCCGCCGCCCTGGCCGCTGAACAGGAACACCGGCTGCCGTACGGCTCCGACGACCCCGGTCGTGTACGCCTCGCCCGCCGGGGCCCCGGAAAGGAACGCCTCCAGCCCGGCCACCGGGTCCGCAGCCGTGACCACCAGCCGGTGCGGCAGGAGCCGCCGCCCGAGCGCGGTCGTGGTCAGCAGATCGGCGGGGGAGGGGCGAGCTCCGCCCGCCAGGTGGTCCCGCAGGGCGGTGGCGTACGCCCGCAGAGCGTCCCCGTCGGCGGCCGACAGCGGCAGCAGCGCGGGCACGGGGGTCGTCGACGGTGCGGCGGAGGCGGGTACGGCCTCTGGTGCCTGTTCCAGGATCACATGAGCGTTCGTACCGCCCATCCCGATGGAGTGCACACCGGCTCGCCGCACCCCCGCCAGCGGCCAGGCCCCCTCCCGTACCGGCAGCAGGAACGGGCTGTCGGCCACCGCCAGCGCGGGGTTGGGCCGGGCGAAGTTCACCAGCGGCGGGACGATCCCGTGCCGCAGCACCTCGACGGCCTTGATCAGCCCCGCAAGACCCGCCGCACTGTCCAGGTGGCCGATGGCCGGCTTCGTCGAGCCGAGCGCGCAGAACCCGGTCCGGTCGGTGTGCGCGCGGAACGCCTCGGTCAGGGCGGCGAACTCGATCGGGTCGCCCTTGAGCGTGCCCGTGCCGTGCGCCTCCACATAGCCGATCGACGCAGCGTCCACGTCCGCCGCGCGCAGCGCCCCGAGCACCGCGTCCCGCTGCCCGGCGACCCCGGGAGCGGCGAACCCCCGTTTGTCCGCACCGTCGTTGGTGACCGCCGAGCCCAGGATCACCGCGTGCACGGTGTCGCCGTCGGCCAGCGCCCGCTCCAGCGGCTTCAGGAGGACCGCGGCTGCCCCGTTCCCGCCGACCGTGCCGTCCGCGTCCGCGTCGAACGCCCGGACCGTGCCGGTAGGGGAGAGGGTGGAGCCCTTCACCGGGACCTGGCCGCTGACCTGCGGCAGATGCAGGGCGGCCGAGCCGACCAGCATCAGGTCCGCGTCCCCGACGCGCAGCGCCTGGCAGGCCAGATGCACCGAGACGAGGGCGCTGGAACAGGCCGTGGACACGGTCAGCGCGGGCCCCGTCAGACCGAGCCGGAAGGCGGTCCGGGTGGCCGTGAAGTCGGTGTAGTTGCCGACCTGGACCTGCTTGGCGGTCATCCAGTCGCCCGAGCCGGCCTCCGCCGCCAGGTTCGCCGCCAGATAGCTGTGCAGCGAGTACAGGCGATAGCCGGAACTGCCGTACACCCCGATCCGCACGGAGCCGCTGTCGCCGCCCGCGTACCGTACGGAGTCCTCGCCGCGGCCCTCGCCACCCGCGTACCCCCCGTCCTCCAAGGCGTGGAAGCAGCACTCCAGGAACAGCCGCTGCTGCGGATCGGTGAGTTCCGCCTCCCGCCCGCTCATCTGGAAGAACCCGGCGTCGAAACCGTCCACATCCGCCAGGAGCGCGCTCGCCCCGCCGAACCCCGGCTGCTCGTACGCCGCCGCCGGAACTCCCGCCGCGGCGAACTCGGCCCGGGTGAACCGCCGTACGCGGCTCGTGCCCGTCCGGATGTCGCGCCAGTACGCCTCGGGGGTGTCAGCCCCGGGAAACCTCAGCGCCGTCCCGATCACCGCGATCCGGTCGTCCTTCAACGGCTTCTTCCTTTCGCAGCCCCACACGCCCCGTATCCCCCGCCCGTCCCGCGCGCCGCAGCGCCGCCACCCTCAGCAGGAACACCACGGCGACGACGATGGCGGCGCCGTGGGACCAGCCCACCACGGCCAGCGGGGAGAACCGGTCGAGGGCCGCCGCCACCAGGATCATGCCGACGCCGAAACCGAGGTTCTCGAAAGTGGCCGAAAGACCGAAGGCGTGACCGCGCAACGTGGCCGGAAGTGTCTGGAGATGCGAGGTGTACGCGACCTCGGTGAGGCCGTCCGCGGCCCCCGCGATCAGCGCGATCACCGCCGTGACCGCCAGCGGGAACCCGGCGAACGCCGCGATGAACGCCGCCGACATCACCACCGTGCCGTAGCCGAATCCGAGCGCCCCCACCGAGCGGCCGGTGCGCTGGGCGTACCGCTGGATCACCTGCTGGGCGCCGATGTTGCCGAGCGCCCACACGCACCAGAACGCACTGACGAACACCGCCGGATTTGATGCGTCCAGCGAGGTGGAGTAGATCGGCAGCGCGGCGTTGTGGGACGAGGAGCCGAACGCGTCGACCCCGCGCAGGGCCACCATCAGCCCCAGACCGGGGGCGGCTGCGAGCGCGAGGAAGGCCACCGGCCGCCAGCGCGGCCCGCTCTTCTCGGCCTTCTCGGGTTTCCCCGCATCGACGCCCGCCCCCTTGCCGCCCGCGATCGGCAGCAGGGCCACCGTCACCGCGCACACCACGAACGTCGCCATGTCGAGCAGGAAGGCGGCGGTGTACCCGACGAGGGACACCACCACACCCGCCGAGGCGAACCCCGCCACCATGGCCAGCGAACGACCGGTGATCGAGAGGGAGTTCGCCCAGGCCCTCCGGTCCTCGCCGACCATCTCCGGGATCGAACTGCGCAACGCGACCATGAACAGCGTTCCGCAGGCCCCGATCACCACCGAGACGGCCATCAGCGCCCCGGTCACCAGAGATTCCGGCGCCAGGATGAGCAGCAGCATCACGGCACCTTGGCCGACATTCGCCCACAGCATGATGCTTTTCGCGCTGAACCGGGCGAGCAGACCGCCCACGACCAGACCGGCGACAAATCCGGAGGCCAGCCGCACCGCCATGAACAGCCCCATGGCCAGCGCCCGGCCCGTCGTCTCGTAGACGAAGAGATTGAGCGCCACCATATTCAGGAATGTGCCGTACGAAGAGACCGCGTATCCGGCCACGAGGAATCGGAAACGGCGCTCGGAGACCGCGGTCTCCCGGGTCTTTTGCGATCCGCCGTCCGGCTCGTCCGCCTTCGGCCCGTCCGCGCTCCCGATTTCAGATGTCACCGACACATACTCGTCGAGCGCGGGTGCCGGGCGGAGTGCTCCCGATTGCACAAAGGTAATCTGCATCCTTGTGAAGGACGATCATTCCCCCTCACCGGTATGTGATTGCCGTGAATCACCCTCGGACCGGTCGATACCGGAACAACCCTGCGAGGCGGCGCTCGCGACCTATCGCCGTGCGCTGACGCAGGGCAGCCTCCCGGCCGCCGCCGCACCCCCCTGTCTGCTCTCCCTGCACCTGCTGGTCGCCGACCGGGACTCGCCCGGCCACCTCATCCCCGTACCGCCGGAGACGGCCTCGTTCGCCGCGCTCGCCCCGATCGAGGAGGCGATCCTCCAGCAGCGCCGCACCCTGCGTTCCGCCCGCGCCACCCTCGCCGCGTTCGAGGGCCTCTACGCCGAGGTGCACCGGCCCGAACGCCCCGCCCTCACCCGGCTCTCCGGCGAGGCCGTCATCAGCAAGGCCCTGGACGCCGGGGTCAGCGGCTGCCGCTCCGAGGTCCGCACCGCCCACCCCGGCGGCGGACGCCCGGCCCACGTCCTGGAGCAGTCGCTCCCGCGCGACCTGAACAACCTGCGGCGCGGCATCCGGCAGCGCACCCTCTACCAGCACACCGTCCGCTCCGACCGCACCACGCTCGCCTACATCGAGCAGGTGACCGCCGAAGGAGCCGAGATCAGGACGCTGGCCGAGGTCATGGACCGGTTCATCGTCTTCGACCGGGACCTCGCCTTCATCCCGTTCTCCGACGAACCGCACACCGCCCTGCGCGTCCGCCACCCGTCACTGGTCCGCTTCCTGGTCCGCCACTTCGACGAGGCGTGGTCCCGCGCGGTCCCCGTACGCCCCGAACGTGCCCCGCTGCGCACCCCCGTCGTCACCTCGGACCTCCAGCGCGCGATCCTCCAGGCCGTCGTCAACGGCGAGACGGACGCCGCCATCGCCCGCCGGATCGGCATGAGCCGCCGCAGCGTCGCCGAGCACATGCGCAAGGTCTCCGAGCAGCTGGGCAGCAACAGCCGGGCCCAACTCGGCTACCTGGTCGCGACATCGGGCCTGCTGGACGACTGAGAGACGCCGCAGGGGGCTTACCCGTACGGGCAAGCCCCCTGCGTACGCGTCACGGGTCAGGCCAGACCCGGCCCCCGCACCGGAATACTGGTGAACGTCGGAGCCGGGGCGGGCTCCGTGAAGAAGTCGTTGCCCTTGTCGTCGACGACGATGAACGCGGGGAAGTCCTCGACCTCGATCTTCCAGACCGCCTCCATGCCGAGCTCCTCGTACTCGACGACCTCGACCTTCTTGATGCAGTCCTGGGCGAGACGGGCCGCCGGGCCGCCGATCGAGCCGAGGTAGAAGCCGCCGTGGGAGCCGCAGGCGTCGGTGACCTGTTTGCTGCGGTTGCCCTTCGCGAGCATCACCTTCGAGCCGCCCGCCGCCTGGAACTGCTCCACGTACGAGTCCATCCGGCCGGCCGTGGTCGGGCCGAAGGAGCCGGAGGCGTACCCCTCGGGCGTCTTCGCCGGGCCCGCGTAGTAGACCGGGTGGTCCTTCAGGTACTGCGGCATCTCCTCGCCCGCGTCCAGCCGCTCCTTGATCTTGGCGTGCGCGATGTCACGCGCCACGACCAGCGGGCCGGTCAGCGAGAGCCGGGTCTTGACCGGGTACTTGGTCAGCTCGGCCAGCACCTCGTCCATCGGCCGGTTGAGGTCGATCTCCACGACGTCCCCGCCGGCCTCGTCGAGGTGCTCGTCGGTGGTGTCGGGCAGGAAGCGCGCCGGATCCTTCTCCAGCTGCTCCAGGAAGACGCCCTCGGCGGTGATCTTCGCGGTGGCCTGGCGGTCCGCCGAGCAGGACACGGCGATCGCGACGGGCAGCGAGGCGCCGTGCCGGGGCAGGCGCACCACGCGCACGTCGTGGCAGAAGTACTTGCCGCCGAACTGCGCGCCGATGCCGATCTTCTGCGTCAGCTCGAAGACCTTCTCCTCCAGCTCCTTGTCCCGGAAGCCGTGCCCGGTGGGGGAGCCCTCGGCGGGCAGCTCGTCCAGGTAGTGCGCGGAGGCGTACTTGGCGGTCTTCAGCGCGAACTCCGCCGACGTGCCGCCGACCACGATCGCCAGGTGGTACGGCGGGCAGGCCGCAGTACCCAGCGAACGGATCTTCTCCTCCAGGAACTTCATCATGGAGGCCTCGTTCAGGACGGCCTTCGTCTCCTGGTAGAGGAACGACTTGTTGGCCGAGCCGCCGCCCTTCGCCATGAACAGGAACTTGTACGCGCCGCCGTCGGTGGCGTACAGCTCGATCTGGGCCGGGAGGTTGGAGCCGGTGTTCTTCTCGTCCCACATGGTCAGCGGGGCCATCTGCGAGTAGCGCAGGTTGAGCTTGGTGTACGCGTCGTAGATCCCGTGCGACAGGGCCTCCTCGTCCCCGCCCTCGGTCAGCACGTTCTGCCCGCGCTTGCCCATGACGATCGCCGTGCCGGTGTCCTGGCACATCGGCAGGACGCCCGCGGCGGCGATGTTCGCGTTCTTCAGGAGGTCCAGCGCCACGAACTTGTCGTTCGAGGACGCCTCCGGGTCGTCGACGATCCGCCGCAGCTGCGCCAGGTGGGCGGGGCGCAGATAGTGCGAGATGTCGTGCATCGCCTCGGCGGCCAGCGTGCGCAGCGCCTCCGGCTCGACCTTGAGGAACGTACGCCCGTCGGCCTCGAAGGTGGAGACACCCTCGGCGGTCACCAGACGGTACGGCGTGGTGTCCTCCCCCAGGGGGAGCAGATCGGAGTACGCAAACTCTGCCATGACGGCCATTCCTCACTCGGCGACAGCGGCTGACCTCCCTCGGGCAGCGCATCCACCAGGGTAGAGCGCCGGCTTCGGGCGAATCCTGTGAGGTAAGGCTCACCTGGACGCCTCCCCGGCGCGGGGCGCGCCGGTTGGAGGGGTAGTCGCGATCTATCGCGTTTGGGTACGCTGGGTCGGTGGACCTAGAGAAGCAGCCCCAGCAGCCCCTCGCGCCGGCCGCCCCACCGCCCGCCGACGTCCTGAACGGCGACGACATCCGCGCCTCCGACGCCGACCGCGACCGGATCGCGGACATCCTGCGGGAGGCGATGGCCGAGGGCCGGCTGACGGCGGACGAGCACGCGGAGCGGATCGACCTGGTCTACCGGGCCAAGACCGTCGGCGAACTCCAGCCGCTGGTCCGGGACCTGCCCGCGTCCGCCGGTTCCACGCCCCGCCCCGGTGCGCAGCAGCCGTACGCCTACGGCCCCGAAGGCCCCGACGGGCCCGCGGAGAATCTCGTCGCGGTCTTCAGCGGCGCCTCCCGCAAGGGCCGTTGGCGGGTCGGCGGCCGGACGAACGCCTTCGCGCTCTTCGGCAGCGTGGAGATCGATCTGACCGAGGCGCTTTTCGGCCAACGCCTCACCGTCATCAATGCGACGTCCATCTTCGGCAGTGTCGACGTCCGGGTGCCGGAGAACATTTCCCTGCGCGGAAACGGCACGGGCGTCTTCGGCACCTTCGACGTACGGACGCTCGAATCGGTCGACCCGGAAGCGCCGGTCGTCGTGGTGAACGGCTATTCCGTGTTCGGGTCCGTGGAAGCGCGGCCGAAGCGTGGCAAGTTCGTCGCGGACCTCCAGAGGCGGCTGCGCAAACATCTCGGCCACTGAATACGGCACGGCGGACGCCCTCCGTTAATCGGCCAGAATGCCGCGGGGGCGCATTGCGGTGCGTCGCGCGCCGGTGCCACTCAGTGCATAGGCGTACGCACAGCGGGTAGGGAGTGCTGCATCGACTCTCGCTCGCGAAGCCGTAGCCGTCGTCAGGAGTAGCCCGTGCTGCAACCGCCGCATCAGCCTCTGCAGGTCGCCGCCGTTCCGGCCCAGCGGACCCCCGCCCGGGAGGACGATGCGGGCCCCTGGCATTCCGAGGCGGCCTGCCGCCGGGACGAGGCGGGCCTCTTCTTCGCCCCGTCGAAGGAACCGACCGCCGCCCGGCTGGCCCGCGAGGAGGCCGCCAAGCGGGTCTGCGCCCGGTGTCCGGTCATGGTGGAGTGCCGGGAGCACGCGCTGATGCAGCCCGAGCCGTACGGGGTGTGGGGCGGGCTCACCGCCGCGGAGCGCCGGGTGGCGCTGGCCCGGCGGCGACGGCGGGACATCGAGCTCACGGCCGCGACGACGGCCGAGCACATAGCCGCGGCCGGCTGAGCGCGTACACGTAACGAAGCGCGTACACGTGAACGTAGCGCGTACACGTGAACGAAGGGGGTGCGGCGAGCGAATCGGCTCCCCGCACCCCCTTCGTGCGCTCTGCGCGCCCCGGGCTACCGGCTACTTCGCGCGGTCGAAGTCGATGGCGCTGTAGGCGCGCAGCTTCGACAGCCGGTGGGTCGAGGAGATCGACCGGATCGTGCCGGACTTGGAGCGCATCACGATCGACTCGGTGGTCGCCGTCTCCGCGCGGTACCGCACACCGCGCATCAGCTCACCGTCGGTGATCCCCGTCGCCACGAAGAACACGTTGTCGCCGCTGACCAGGTCGTCGGTCGACAGCACCCGGTCCAGATCGTGGCCCGCGTCCAGCGCCTTCTGCCGCTCCGCCTCGTCCTTGGGCCAGAGCTTGCCCTGGATGACGCCGCCGAGGCACTTTATGGCGCACGCCGAGATGATGCCCTCGGGCGTTCCGCCCACGCCCATCAGCAGGTCGACGCCGGTGCCCTCGCGGGCCGCCATGATCGAGCCCGCGACGTCGCCGTCGGAGATGAACTTGATCCGCGCCCCGGTCTCCCGGATCTCCTTGACGATGCCCTCGTGGCGGGGCCGGTCGAGGATGACGACGGTGACGTCCTCGGGCGTGGAGTTCTTCGCCCGCGCCACGCGCCGGATGTTCACCGCCACGGGCGCGTTGATGTCGACGAAGTCCGCCGCCTCGGGCCCCGTGACCAGCTTGTCCATGTAGAAGACCGCAGACGGGTCGAACATCGCGCCGCGGTCGGCGGCCGCCAGCACGGCGATGGCGTTCGGCATGCCCTTGGCGTTGAGCGTGGTGCCGTCGATCGGGTCGACCGCGATGTCGACCTCGGCGCCGGTGCCGTCGCCGACCCGCTCGCCGTTGAACAGCATGGGGGCTTCGTCCTTCTCGCCCTCACCGATGACGACGACGCCGTTCATCGAGACGGTCGAGACGAGGGTCCGCATGGCCTTCACGGCGGCGCCGTCGGCGCCGATCTTGTCGCCGCGGCCCACCCAGCGCCCGGCCGCCATGGCAGCGGCCTCGGTGACCCGGACCAACTCCAGGGCCAGGTTGCGGTCGGGGGCCTCCGGGGAGACCTCCAGTTGGGACGGCAGATGATGCTCGGACATCGGAGCGCACCTTTCTGTACGGCGACGACCGGATATGAGGGTGCTGTGACTCTATCGGTAGGTCGATAAAATGAGCAGAGCGGGTCACGCATGAGCACCCCCGGAGTCGCAGCCGTGACGGGCACCCTGCGGCCGGGTGTGTCAGGCCGCGTGCCACCATGGATCCCGTGGCAAGCAAGCGAGGCAAGCAGACAGTCCGGGACATGTTCCTGTCGACTTTGGTGATCGCCGCCTGCGCGGGGGTCATATACCTCTTCATTCCGAAGGACGAGCACGCCGACCCGATCAAGGCGGTCGACTTCACCGTGGAGCTGGCGACGGTACGGACCGCCGCCCCCTACCCGGTGGCCGCGCCGGAGGGCCTGCCGGAGAAGTGGAAGGCGACATCCGTCCGGTACGACGACGTCGCGGGCAAGGCCTGGCACCTGGGCTTCCTCGACCCGGACCGCAGGTACGTCGCGGTCGAGCAGTCCACCGCCGCCGCGGGTACGTACGTCCCCGAGGTCAGCCAGAAGGCCAAGGACACCGGGCGCACCGAGACGGTCGCGGGCAAGGAGTGGCAGGTCTGGGAGGGCGAGAAGTACGACGCCCTCGTCCTGCCGGGGAAGGGCCACACCACGGTGGTGACCGGCTCGGCGCCGAGGGAGAGCCTGGTCGAGATGGCCGAGGCGCTGAAGACGACGCCGCCCGCCGCGCCGGCTTCCTGACGCGGCCCGCTCCGCATCCGCTCACGCGAAGGGGCCCCGGAACACCAGGTGTTCCGGGGCTCCTTCGCGCGTGACGGGACTCAGACGGTCGTGACGACCTCGTCGAAGGAGAGGCGCGGGCTGCGCGGGAACCAGGCGTCCTCGCCCGGCTTGCCGATGTTGACGACCATCAGCGGGGCGTGGTCGTCGTCCAGGAACTCCTTCTGGATGCCCGCGGCGTCGTAGCCGGTCATCGGGCCCGCGGCCAGGCCGGCGGCGCGGACGCCGATGATGAAGTAGGCGGCCTGGAGCGCGGCGTTGAGGCCGGCGGCCGACTCACGGACCGGGCGCTCCGCGAAGAACATGTCCTTGGCCTGCGGGAAGTGGGGGAGCAGCGCCGGGAGCTCCTCGTGGAACTCGTTGTCGGCGGCCAGGATCGCGACCAGCGGGGCGGTGGCGGTCTTCGGGCGGTTGCCCTCGGCCATGTGCTGCACCAGGCGCTCGCGACCCTCGGCGGAGCGGACCAGGACGACGCGCAGCGGCGACTGGTTGAAGGCGGTCGGGCCGAACTTGACCAGGTCGTAGATCGCCTGGACCTGCTCGTCGGTCACCGGCTCGTCGGTGAAGGTGTTGGCGGTGCGGGCCTCGCGGAAGAGGAGGTCCTGGGCGGCGGGGTCGAGAACGAGGGACATCTGGTGCAAACCTTCCGAACGAACACGGTGGGGAGGGTTCGAAGGTACGTCAGAGATAGGTTAACTTTCAACTATCGTCGATGCCGAGTGATCCATTGCACACCATTGTATAATGCATCTACTTGGGTGAGGCTCTCGGCTCAGCCTTCGTCGGCGTCCTCGTGGGGTCGTCGTCGGCGTGCTGCGGTGCCCGCCTCAGCCCTCGTCGCCGCCGTCGTCCTGCGGGCGGGCCAGGGCAGCGTCCAGCCGGGCGCGGGCTCCCTCCAGCCAGTGCCGGCAGACCTTCGCCAGCTCCTCGCCCCGCTCCCACAGGGCCAGCGACTCCTCCAGCGTCGTGCCGCCCGCCTCCAGCCGGCGCACGACCTCGATCAGCTCGTCCCGCGCCTGCTCGTACCCGAGCGTGCCCGTGGCGGCAGCCGCCGCCGTACCGTCGTCCGTCATGTGATCCACCCTAAATGTGAGCTGCTACGTCATCGTGGGAACGGCTGGGGCCACTGGTCGGCCGACTCACCCGTCCCCGCCCCGGTCCACCAGCACCGTGAACTCGCCCTCCGCCACCCGCGCCCGCAGCGGCTCGCCGGGCGCCCCCGCCTCGTCGGGGGAGCGCACCACATGGCCGTCGGGCCGCTGGAGCACCGCGTAACCTCGCTCCAGGGTCGCGGCGGGCGACAGCGAGACGACCCGGGCGAGCGTGTGCGACAGCTCGGAGTCGGCCCGGTCCAGCAGATGGCCCAGCACCCGGCGGCTGCGCCCGAGGAGCGCGTCCACCTCGGCCTCGCGCTCGTCCACCAGCCGTTGGGGCCGCTCCATCGCGGGGCGGCCCAGCGCGTGGGCGAGCCCCCGCTCCTCGCGGTCCAGCAGCCCCCGTACGGTCCGCAGCGCCCGGTCCCGCAACTGCTGCACCCGGTCCAGCTCCTCGCCCACGTCCGGGACGACCTTCTTGGCCGCGTCCGTGGGCGTGGAGGCGCGCAGATCGGCGACGAGGTCCAGCAGCGGGGAGTCCGGCTCATGGCCGATCGCGGAGACCACCGGCGTACGGCAGGCGGCCACGGCCCGGATCAACTGCTCGTCGGAGAACGGCAGCAGATCCTCCACACTCCCGCCGCCCCGGGCCACCACGATCACGTCGACCTCGTCCAGCGCGTCCAGTTCCTCGACCGCCTGTACGACCTGGGCGACCGCGTTCACCCCCTGCACGGCGGTGTTACGGACCTCGAAGCGCACGGCGGGCCAGCGGCGGCGGGCGTTCTCCAGGACATCGCGCTCGGCGGCGGAGGCCCGCCCGCAGACCAGCCCGATGAGCTGCGGCAGGAAGGGGAGCGGCTGCTTCCGGTCCAGCGCGAAGAGCCCCTCGGCGGCGAGCGACTTCTTCAGCTGCTCCAGCCGCACGAGCAGCTCGCCGATGCCGACCGGCCGTATGTCGGTGGCCCGCAGCGACAGCTGCCCCCGGGGCGCGTACCACTCGGGCTTGGCGAGGACGACGACGCGCGCGCCCTCGGTCACCACATCGGCGATCCGGTCGAAGACCTGCCGGAAACAGGTGACGCTCACCGAGATGTCGTGCGACGGATCGCGCAGCGTCAGGAAGACGACCCCGGCCCCCGGCCGCCGCGACAGCTGGGTGATCTGCCCCTCCACCCAGATGGCGCCGAGCCGGTCGATCCACCCCCCGATGAGCCGGGACACCTCACCGACGGGCAGCGGCGCTTCCGCGGACGTGTTGAGAGCCATACGGGCGAGCGTATCGGCCACCACCGACAGGACCCCCGCTTCCGCGCGGAGGACCACGGCCGGACGCGGCCCACGGAGCTGACCACGGCGCGCGCCCAGGGGCAGGGCCCGCCCGGCCGACGCCGTACCGAACAGCGGCTGACCACGGCCGACGACCGTACCGAACAGCGGCTGACCACGGCGCGCCAGGAGGACCGGGCCCCGCCCGGCCGACGACCGTACGGGAAACAACGAGGCTCACCCCCGCGCGACGAGGACAGGCCCCGCTCGCCCCGGGACCGCACGGAACGGAACCCGTGGCTCACCCCCGCGCGCCAACGAGGACATGGCCCCGCTCGCCCCACGACCGTACGGAACGGAAACGGAACGGGCCCCGGGGCTCACCCCCGCGCGCCGCCCGCGCCCTCCCCGCCACCCGGTCCCTCCGCGCCGGCCCGGCGGCCCGTCCCCTGCACCGCCAGCACCACGAACCCCACCCCGAGCCAGCAGACGCCCACCACCTGGGCGGAGGTCGTCGCCTCCACGATGACCGCGACCAGCACCCCCGCACCGACCACCGGGACCAGGACATGCCGCCACCACACAGGCGGGCCCGCCATCCGGCGTACGGCGAACCAGCCGACCACCGACGCGTGCAGCAGGATGAACGCCGTCAGCGCGCCGATGTCCACCACCGAGACCAGGTGGTCCAGCCCGTCGTCGCGCCGGGCCGCCCACACGGCCGCCACCAGCGTCACGATCGCCGCGCCCAGGATCGCCACGCGCGGCACGCCCGACTTCGGGTCGACCTTCGCGAGGAGGTGCGGCAGCCGCCGCTCCCGGGCCATCGCGAAGACGAGCCGCCCGGCGGCGGCCTGCCCCGCCAGCGCGGCGAACGCGGCCCCGATCGCCTTGCTCACCGCCACCAGATCGTGCAGCCAGGTCCCCACCGAGGCGTCCACCGCGTCGTAGAACGCCGACCCCTGCGCCGCCGGGTCCGCCGCCAGCTCCGCCGAGCTCACCGGCTCCAGCAGCGCCGCCAGGTACGACTGGGCCACGAACAGGACACCGGCCAGCACCAGACAGAACAGCACCGCCCGCGCCACCTTCTGCGAGCCGCCCGTCACCTCCTCGGCGAACGAGGCGATGGCGTCGAAGCCCAGATACGACAGCACGGCGATCGACACGGCCCCCAGCACCGCCGCCATGGAGAACCCGGCGTCCCCGGTCAGCGGCGTCAGCCAGCCGCGCTGCGCCCCGTCGCGTACGAGGACGACCACGGCGGAGACCACGAAGACCAGCAGCACCACGATCTCCATGGCCAGCACGGCGAAGCCGACCCGTGCGGCCGCCCGTACGCCCCACAGGTTGAGCAGGGTGGTCACGAGGACCGCGATCGCGGTCCACACCCACCGCGAGACCTCCGGGACGAGCGCGTTCATCGCGATCCCGGAGAAGAGATAGGCGACGGCCGGGATCAGCAGATAGTCGAGCATCGCCATCCACCCGGCGATGAACCCCGGCCCTTCCCCGAGCCCCTTGCGGGCATACGTGAAGACCGAACCGGCGAAGGGGGCGACCCGCACCATCTGGGCGTAACTGAACGCGGTGAAGCCCATGACCACGGTGGCCACGATGTAGACGAGGGCGACCGCACCGTCGGACTTCGCGTCCAGGGTGCCGAACACGCCGACGGGGGCCATCGGGGCGATGAAGAGGAGCCCGTAGACGACGAGATCCCGGAACCCGAGCGTCCGCCGCAACCCGCCCGGCCCCGCACTGCTGCCCGAACCGCTCCTCGCACCGCTCCCGGAACCGCTCTCCGACACCGAGGTCACCACCCCTCCATCACCATCAGCGACTGATTGCACATACACCGCGACCAGTGTCCCGATCGGGCCGTCCTCGCGCCTGTTCGCCACGGCCTTACGATGGGACGCATGACTGCAACGCCTGCCCGCCGTGTCCTGCTCGCCGCTCCCCGTGGCTACTGCGCGGGCGTGGACCGTGCCGTGATCGCCGTCGAGAAGGCCCTGGAGCAGTACGGGGCCCCTATCTACGTCCGCCACGAGATCGTGCACAACAAGTACGTCGTGCAGACCCTGGAGAAGAAGGGTGCGATCTTCGTGGACGTCACCGCGGAGGTCCCCGAGGGCTCCATCGTGATGTTCTCCGCGCACGGAGTCGCGCCCACCGTCCACGCGGAGGCCGCCGAGCGCAAGCTCGCCACCATCGACGCGACCTGCCCGCTGGTCACCAAGGTCCACAAGGAAGCCGTCCGGTACGCCAAGGAGGACTACGACATCCTCCTGATCGGACACGAGGGCCACGAGGAGGTCATCGGCACCTCCGGCGAGGCGCCCGACCACATCACCCTGGTCGACGGCCCCGAGGACGTGGCGAACGTCGAGGTCCGCGACGAGTCGAAGGTCGTCTGGCTCTCCCAGACCACCCTGTCCGTCGACGAGACGATGGAGACGGTCGGAGCCCTCAAGTCGAAGTTCCCCAACCTCCTCTCGCCGCCCAGCGACGACATCTGCTATGCCACGCAGAACCGCCAGATCGCGGTGAAGAAGCTGGCCGAGGACGCCGAGCTGGTCATTGTGGTCGGCTCCAAGAACTCCTCGAACTCCATCCGCATGGTCGAGGTCGCCCTCGACGCCGGTGCCGACGCCGCGTACCTGGTCGACTTCGCGAGCGAGATCGACGAGGCATGGCTGGAGGGCGTGACCACGGTCGGCCTGACCTCGGGCGCGTCCGTTCCCGACGTCCTGGTCGACGGCGTCCTGGAGTGGCTCGCGGAGCGCGGTTACGCGGACGTGGAGACGGTGAAGACGGCCGACGAGTCGATCACCTTCTCCCTCCCCAAGGAGCTCCGCCGCGACCTGCGCGCCGAGGCCGCCGCCCTTTCCGCCGAGTAGCCGCGCAAGGGGCCCGGCCTGCCCGTACGGTGGATGCCATGGAGATCTTCGGCGTGGACATCGGCGGATCAGGGATCAAGGGCGCTCCCGTGGACCTGGACCGCGGAGACCTGGCGCAGGAGCGCCACAAAGTGCTGACACCGCACCCGGCCACGCCCAAGGGCGTGGCCGACGGCGTGGCCGAGGTCGTCGGCCACTTCGACTGGTCGGGCCCCGTCGGCATCACGTTCCCGGGGGTCGTCACGGACGGCATCACCCGCACCGCGGCCAATGTCGACAAGGGCTGGGTGGACACGGACGCGCGGGCACTGCTGGGCGAGCGCATCGGTCAGCCCGTCACGATCCTGAACGACGCGGACGCGGCCGGGGTCGCCGAGATGACCTTCGGCGCGGGCAAGGGCCGTACGGGCACGGTCATCCTGCTGACGTTCGGTACGGGCATCGGCAGCGCGGTCTTCACCGACGGCAAGCTCGTCCCCAACACCGAGCTGGGACACCTGGAACTGCACGGCCACGACGCGGAGAAGCACGCCTCCACGAAGGCCAAGGAGGACGAGGACCTGAGCTGGCAGCACTGGGCGCACCGGGTCCAGAAATACCTGCTGCACGTGGAGATGCTGTTCTCGCCGGAGCTGTTCATCATCGGCGGCGGGGTGAGCCGCAAGGCGGAGAAGTTCCTGCCGCTGATCGAGAAGGTCCGGGCCGAGATGGTCCCGGCGCAGCTTCAGAACAACGCGGGCATCGTGGGAGCGGCGATGGCGGCGGCGGGCTCGGAGCCCGGCAGGAGCTGAGCGGTGCGGCCGGGACCGCCGCTGAGAGAGGGCGCGGAGCCGCAGCCGCCGTGCCCGCCCCGGCCCATCAGGGCCGCTGAGGGCGCGGAGCCGCAGCCGCCGTGCCCGCCCCGGTCCGTACGGGCTTCCCGGCAGTGGCAGCGGCCGCTGCCCGGGGCGCCCGCTCATCGGCAGGCCCGGCGGGGCCGCGTCCCTGGGCCAGGACGTACCGCCGCCGGGCCCGCATCAGCCGCACCTTGCGTACGGAGGCGATGAGGCCCGCGACGAGCGTTCCCCCGTACAGCCAGCCGGCGTGCACGGCGAGGGCGGTGACCAGCCCCATGACCTGCCCGCCGAAGCCCTCGGACCCCCCGGCGATCGGGAACACCCCCACGGCGAAGGCGATCGGCACGCTGATCGGCGCGGTGACGAGGTCGGCGGGCCGGACCCAGAGGGCGGTGAGCGCGCTGACGGGCAGGAAGAGCAGCCCGTACACGAGCTCCGAGCTGTCGAACAGCAGCCGGTCGACACAGGCGAGCACGAACATCGTGAGGGCGGCGAACAGCCCGGCGCCGATCCCGGTGAGCCGCGGGTTGGGGAATCGCCGCAAGGCGAGGACGACGGGCGGCACGCTGCGCACCCGTACCCGGTACACGGCAGAGCTCTCACCGGCGGGACCGCCCGGCGCGGGCGGGGCGGGCGCGGCCTGCGGGGGCTGCCGGCGCTGCGGGGGACGTGTCCTGTGCTGCTCCACCTGCACAACGTAGGTCGCGGGGGGCGGGGAATCAGGCGTTGGACACGCGCTTTGGCCGACCTTGGGGTTGCGTTCGATGCCACACGGCCGAAAGCCGCACTGTTCGGGCCCATGGGGCAGGCCCGTAGACTGGAGAATCGGTCCACTCCGGGCCCCGGCTGCCCCGGCCCGCAACGCCGAGCCGCCGAGCCGGAGGCCTCTGCCCCTTGCTCTCCCCGCCTCACTCCAGGAAGTCGCCAAAGTGTCGCTCACGATCGGAATCGTCGGCCTGCCGAATGTCGGCAAGTCGACCCTGTTCAACGCCCTGACCAAGAACGACGTGCTGGCGGCCAACTACCCGTTCGCCACGATCGAGCCGAACGTCGGTGTGGTCGGCGTCCCGGACCCGCGCCTGAACAAGCTCGCGGAGATCTTCAGCTCCCAGCGGCTCCTCCCGGCGACGGTGGACTTCGTCGACATCGCCGGCATCGTCCGGGGCGCTTCGGAGGGCGAGGGCCTGGGGAACAAGTTCCTGGCGAACATCCGCGAGTCCGACGCGATCTGCCAGGTCATCCGGGCCTTCAAGGACGAGAACGTCGTCCACGTCGACGGCAAGGTCTCGCCGAAGGACGACATCGAGACGATCAACACCGAGTTGATCCTCGCCGACCTCCAGTCCGTCGAGAAGGCCGTCCCGCGCCTGACCAAGGAGTCTCGCCTCCAGAAGGAGAAGGTCGCGGTCCTCGCCGCGGTCGAGGAGGCGAAGCAGATCCTGGAGACCGGCCAGACGCTCTTCGCCGCGGGCATCACGGCGTCCACCGAGAAGGGCCGGCTCCTCCACGAGCTGCACCTGCTCACCGTCAAGCCGTTCCTGTACGTCTTCAACGTCGACGAGGACGAGCTGGTCGACGAGGACTTCAAGAACGAGCAGCGCGCCCTGGTCGCCCCCGCCGAGGCGATCTTCCTGAACGCCAAGATCGAGTCCGAGTTGATCGAGCTCGACGACGACGAGGCCCTCGAACTGCTCCAGTCCATGGGCCAGGAAGAGCCCGGCCTCGCCACCCTCGGCCGCGTCGGCTTCGAGACCCTGGGCCTCCAGACCTACCTCACGGCAGGCCCGAAGGAAGCCCGGGCGTGGACCATCAAGAAGGGCGCCACGGCCCCGGAGGCGGCCGGTGTCATCCACACCGACTTCCAGAAGGGCTTCATCAAGGCGGAGATCGTCTCCTTCGCCGACCTGGTCGAGACGGGCTCGGTCGCCGAGGCCCGCGCCAAGGGCAAGGCCCGCATGGAGGGCAAGGACTACGTCATGCAGGACGGGGACGTGGTGGAGTTCCGGTTCAATGTGTAGTGGCTGACGTATCACCACGTTGCTGATCTGGCAAACATGCAGTTCAGGAGGGGCTCGACTCTTCGGAGTCGGGCCCTTTGCTTTTTCCGGTGCTGGGATGGTGCTGATCTACCTGACCCCTCGTCACCTGCCGTCATCCCTTGTCATTCGTACCGTGCTGGGTTTGCGCTGGGACGCGGATGCGCCGCCGGTGCCAGGCTCCACTCTGATGAGCCCTCCCGAGACTACGAGCCGATCGTCGCGGGGAGCGCAGTCTGCCGTGCCAGGGTTCGTTCTTGCCGGCTTCCCATGTCTTGCGGAGTGGCCGCTCCGGCAACATGGCGTCGATTCGTTCGCCGAGTCCCAGGTCAGGGAGTTCGTACAGGGTCTCGTCCAGGGTTGCTCGCCGATCGGAAAGCTGATCAACCAGTCCTGGTCGTGCTCCCGGCTCTGATCAAGGCACCCTCGACGCGCTCCAGCATTTTGATGCCATTTCTTACTCCCAATTGATATCGTTGTTGGAGCGTCGAGCTGTGAAGGGGACAACTGATGGCCAGGACTGTGATCGATCTGGACGAGGAGATCGTCGAGCAGGCGATGCGGGTGTACGGGGTGAAGACGAAGGCCGCCGCAGTGCGGGCGGCCATGGAGGAGGGGGTGAGGCTGCGGCTGCGCCGGGAGCTGTTCGACGCCATTGACGATGGTGAGTTTGATGACGTGTTCGCGGAGATCCGGTCGCAGACGGGGCCGCGGAATCCGGACGGCTCACTTAAGCGCGAAGGCGGGGCTTCGGCGGCGTGAAGGGGCGCTACCTCATCGACAAGTCCGCGCTGGCCCGCCGGGGCAAACCGGCAGTGCGGGCGCGGCTGGATGCACTGGACCGCGATGGACTCCTAGCAGTGTGCGCCCCGACCGAGTATGAGGTTCTGTACTCGGCGCGTGGAAAGCCCGAGGCGCTGCGCCTGCGTACCCTGCTCCGTGGGTTCGACTACTTGCCCTGCAACGACGAGGAGTTCGAGCAGGCGCTCGCGATCCAGGCGCTGGCGCTGAACGCTGGCTTTCACCGGGCGCTGTCGCTGGCCGACGTCCTCATCGCGGCAACCGCAGAACGGCATGGGGCCACGGTCCTGCACTACGACGGCGACTTCGACATGATCGCCTCGGTGAGCGGGGGGCAAGCCGAGTGGGTCGTGGAGCCCGGCACCGCCGACTGAGCCGGGAACGCGCATGCCGTGCCAGGGCATGCCTCGACGGGTGAGGGCAAGGGCTGCCCGTCGTCAGCCGGATCGTTGTGGATCTGCTCAATGGTGCGGTTCGAGAACTGCGGCTGAAACTCAGGTCAGAGCTTCGAGCATCCGTGCACCGGCGCCCGCATAGTTAGGTAGCTTTTTCGGCGTCGAATCTTCTTGTACTTTGTCGAGATTCCCGTGCTGGGATGGTGCTGGGACGCGCCCGCATATCCGCAGGTCAAACCGGTTGTGGTGGAGTTCCGCTTCAACGTCTAAAACGTTCGGCAGAAGGCCGTCTGACCTGCGGAGGGGCGGGTTGGGCGGCCTTTGTGGTCCGCCCGGAGTCCGTAGCGTGCTGGACCCTGCGGCACGCCCGCCGCGACCGGAGTGCCGCAGGCGCCGCGCGCCGTTACGCGGAGCGCCCGCACATGGTCACCGCAGACCGAGATCTGCGGTGTCCCAGCGAAAAGGTCAGTCCTTTTCGAGGATCGTCTTGAGCTCGGAGAGCATCGCGGTCCAGCCGCCGCTTACGCCCTCGAGCATCTTGGAGTCGGCTGAGGTGAAGCCGTCGTGGGTGATGGTCAGCTTCACGCCCATCTCCGGCTCCTCGGCGGGCTCGATGTCGAAGGCGACCTTCGACCGCTCCCTGGCCGCTTCGGTGAACTCCGCGTCGCTCATGCCGAACATCTCCTGGTGCATCGGCTGCAGCGTGTGCCAGGTGTACGCGAGCCGCTTGCCGGGCTCCGACTCGGTGACGACCTGGCCGAGGTCCTGCGGCTCGCCGCCGTCCTCGACCGGCCAGAGCACCTTGGAGCCGAGCTGCCAGTCGGAGGACGGCGCGTAGCCGCCGTGGTACTGCTTCAGGAACTCCGGGCTGGTCAACCCCTGCCAGAGCCTCTCGGGCGTGGTGTGGATGTAGATCGTGTAGACGTACGCGGGCTTGGTCATCGCCGTTCCTTCCAGGGCGTGCTTCAGATTGCCGAGCGCTGCCATCCGGCCCCGCTCGTACTGACCGATCCAGCGATCGGCGATGTCGTGGATGGGCACGGGATTGAGGTAGTGCAAACGCTCTCGGCCGCGCGGGACCGCCGTGACCAGGCCCGCCCCCTGTAGCACCGCCAGGTGCTTGGAAACGGCCTGCCTGGTCGTCTCCAGCCCGGCGCACAGCTCGCGCAGACTCTGCCCGTCCCGCTCGTTCAGCCGGTCCAGCAGCCTTCTGCGGCTCGCGTCCGCGAGCGCTTTGAACACCTCGTCCATGCCCTCCACCCCCTCACCACCAAAATGGCAACCATTTGGTTGCCTGTCAATCGGCGGGGTCCGTGAGGTCCGCAGCAACAATCGCGGGCCTCACCGTCCCCTGGTGGTCACGCGGCGGACAGGGCTTCGGTCGGGGGGAGCCGTGAGGCGCGTACGGCGGGGAAGACGCCGGCGAGGACACCGACGACGATCGCACCGCCGAGGCCGCCTGCCGCCGCGGGAAGCGGGATGACCAGCGGCCATGTCCTGTACGCGGCGTAGCCCACGGTGGCCAGGGTGCCGAGGACGACACCCGCGAAGCCCCCGAGAACGGACAGGGCCACGGACTCGGTGAGGAACTGGCTGCGGATCTGGCCCCGGCTGGCGCCGAGGGCGCGTCGCAGGCCGATCTCGCGGCGGCGTTCGAGGACGGAGATCACCATGGTGTTGGCGACACCGATCCCGCCGACGAGCAGGGCTACCGACGCCAGGCCGACGAAGAGGCCGGAGAAGGTGGCTTGTGCCGAGCGTTTCGCGGCGAGCGCGTCCGAGGGGCGGCTGACCTTGACCAGGCCGGGGTTCTCCGGTGCGATGGTCTCGGGCAGTACCTCGCGCACGTCCTCCATGGCCGCCTCCTCTGCTTCGACGAAGAGCTGGGTCGGGCGGCCGTCGAAGCCCAGGGCGTCGCGCGCGGCGTCCCAGCCCACCAGGACCGCGCGGTCGATGTCGGGCGCGAGAGGGATGCTGCGCAGGATGCCGACGACGCTGAACCAGCGGTTTCCGAGGAGGATCTGCGGAGGCGGCTCACCGGGCACGAGGTCCAGGTGGCCGAGGCGCGCCGCCGCGTGCGAGCCGAGCACGACCGTGGGAAACCGCTCTGTCGCCTCCGTCAAGTACGTGCCGGATCGCACGTGCGCGTTGAGTACCTCGGGGAGGTTGCGCCTCGCGGCCAGGACCATCAGACCTGCGGCGTTCCTGCTGTCGAGCCGGTCCGAACGGCGCACCTTCGTCCGGGTGTTGGCAACATCGGTGACGGCCCTGACGGGGCCGATGCGGGACACCATCGCGGCAGCCTCTTGCGGGAAGGCCACCGTTTCGCCCGGCGCGGCGAGAGAGGAGTCGGCCACGGCTTTGAGCCGGTTGGTGCCCAGGGCCGTCAACTCCGCTTCCAACGCACGTTGGCTGGACGCCGGAATGCCGGTGACGACGATCATCGTGGCGATGCCGATGGAGATGCCGAGGGCGGAGAGCGCGGCTCGCACCCGGCGGGTGCGGATACCGATCATGCCCAGGAGCAGCAGGTCGGACAGGGCCAGCCTGACAGGCCGGGGCAAGGACGGAGAGGGGGGCTCGGAGGAGGAGCGAGTGGCGGAGGGGCCGGGGCGTGCGTTCATGACGTCACCGCTCGGGCGTCGTCCTGGGCACCTGGGGCCGCACCGGTGTCGGCGACGATGTGTCCGTCGAGGATCTCCACCCGGCGGGGCAGCCGACGGGCGATGTCGCGGTCGTGGGTGATGAGCGCGATGGTGGTGCCCCCCTGGTTGAGCTGGTTGAGGAGTTGGAGCACGGACTGTCCGTTCGCGGTGTCGAGTGCGCCGGTCGGTTCGTCGGCCAGCACGAGCGAGGGCCGGTGGACCAGGGCCCGGGCGATGGCGACCCGCTGGCGTTCACCTCCCGAGAGCTGGTGGGGCAGGTGCTCGAACCGGTGGGCGAGGCCGACCCGGTCCAGCGCGGCCTGTGCCGAGCGCCGTCGCCTGCGCTTCGGCACACCGGCGTAGAGCAGTCCGGTGGCGACGTTCTCGGTGGCGGTGAGCCCCTCGGACAGGTGGAAGTGCTGGAAGACGAAGCCGAGTCGGCGTCCGCGCAGCGCGGACAGTTGCCGGTCGCCGAGGCCGGCGATGTCGTGGCCGTCGATCGCGACGCGACCGCTGGTGGGCGGGGCGAGCGTCCCCATGATGTTCAGCAGGGTGGACTTGCCCGAGCCGGAAGGGCCGACGACGGCGACGAACTCTCCGGGATGGATGTCCAGCGAGACTCCGTCGAGGGCTGTGACTCCGCCCGCGTAGGCGACGGTCACCTCCTGCAGAGAGAGGACCGCCGTCACGACGCGACCACCACCCGATCGCCCTCGGTTATGCCTTCCCCGGTGATCTCGACCTGCCCCTTGGCGAAGAGTCCCGTCGTGACGGGGGCCAGCCGCCCGTCCGCGTACTGCACCGCGTAACCGCCCTCGCGCAGCGCCAGCAACGCGGTGGCCGGGACGGTGAGCACGTTGCGGCGGGTCTCGTGGACGAACTCGGCCTGTACGGGCGTGGAGTCGAACTTCTTGGCCCGGGCCGGTTCGTCGAGCGTGACGATGACATCGACCTGGGGGGTTTGGCCGTCGCCCGGTTCACCCTGGGGGGACTCCGCGCTGTTGGCGATGGAAGCGACCTTGCCCCGGAGGTCGGTGCCGTCCGGGAGGCGGACGCGGACGCGGTCACCGCGCTTGATCGGACCGGCTTCGTCGGCATCCACCGGGATGGTCACGGCCTTGCCCGTCGGGGTGACCCGGAGCAGCGGCCCTTCGGCAGGCTGACCGACCTGGATCTGTGCGCTGTCCACCCGTACCGACCTCGGAAGCACGGCCGTGTCGGACACCTCGATGACCCCGTCGGCCGGTACCCCGAGGGCGGTCTGCCAGCGCTTGACCGCGTTGATCAGCGCCTGCGTGAGGACCGCGTCGCCCTGCCTGACCGTCACCCGCACGGGCGCGGCGGAGGCGTGACCCGGGGACGCTGACGCGGTCGGGCTGCGGCCGGCTTCGGGCTCTGCGGTACGGGTCTGCTCCGCCGCGGGGCCCTCCGCCGCGGGATCCCCCGGCGGGGGGTCCTCCGGCGGGTCTCCCGCCGGGCCGGTCGTGTCCCCGGCCGGCTCCGGCTGCACGAGGACCGTCTGACCGGGCGAGGGCTGGCTGCCGATGGAATAGCCCAGGTCCCGCAGGTTGTCTGCGAGCACACGGACGTCACGGCCGACGGTGTTGGGCGTGGCGAGCCTGCGGTACAGCGGCAGGTCGCCGTAGAGGACGGGCACGGGCCGGTCGTCGACGCGGTAGAGGGCCTTGCCCCGGGTGACCGTCGTGCCGTTCGGGGCGAGCCAGGTCACGGTGCCGCCGTCACCTGCGGCGCGTACGGTCGCCGGAACGCCGAACCCCAAGGTGCCGTCCAGGATCTGGCTGTTGCTGAGGTCGCCGCGGGTGACCGTGGCGGTCTGCGCGGACGGTTCCGGCTGCGTCCGTGCCGAGCCACCCCCGTCGCGGTTCCATACGAGGGCTCCCGCTGCTCCCGACATGAGCAGGGCCGCCACACACACGGAGACGAGAGTCCGCGTACGGGGGCGGCGCCCCCGGTGGGCGGCGTCGGTCCCGGCGGTCATGAGCGCCGCCCTCGGGCGGCATCCGACGTGGATGACATGGACGACATGGATGACGTGGACGCGCGCCTGTGTGGTCGATGGCACATCACTTGTAGGACTCCGAGTAGCAGGTGCGGTGAACTTCGTCCTTGTTCTTCACCTTCGGGTCGACCTTTCCGAACGTGAAGAATTCGTCGTCCCAATTACCGCTGACCTCGATTCCCTCGCGGTTCATACAGACCATCCACGCCTGCGTCTGTTCCGCGAACTTGGGATTGCCGTCCTTGGTGTACAGCGGATCGAGGTAGGGCTCCTTCGTCCCGCAGGCCGTGTACGCTGCCGCCGGCTGCCGCTTGACCAGGTCCTTGACGACTTCCGTATCGCCCTTCTTCGTCATCTGTACGCCCTCGGCCTTCAGACAGGCGTACCAGGCGTCGTGGATGTCGGCCTTCTCCTCTTCGGTCATGGACATGCTGATCATGACCCCCTTCTCCCCGGAGCCGGAGGACGCTCCGGAACCGTCCGCGTCGGAGGATCCCTCGGAGCCCTTCACTCCGGGCGTCTCCACGGAGGCGACCTGCGAGTCGGCCCCCTCGCCGGACGCGCCGCTTCCACCGTCCGAGCAGGCCGTGATCAGGCCGAGGCACACAGGAGCCGCGAGGAGGGCGAGCACCGGGCGCCGTATCGAATCTCGTTTCATGGCGTCGACTGTGGCAACGCCTCATCAGACCGCGGTCAGCGGAAAGTATCGGTTTTGTCAGACTCTCCTGACGTGGGCGGATGCCTTCCGGCCGCCCTTAGGATCGCCGGATGAACGACAAGGTGCTGATCGCCGAGGACGACCTGCGTCAGGCCGAGGTGCTGCGCATGTACCTGCGCGCCGAGGGATACGAGGTCTTCGTGGTCCACGACGGCCGCGCCGCCATCGATACCGTCCGACGACTGCGCCCTCAGCTCCTTGTGCTCGACGTGATGATGCCGAAGGTCGACGGCCTGGACGTGGCCCGCGTCCTGCGGCAGGAGACATCGATGCCCATGCTCATGCTGACCGCCCGCACGAGCGAGGACGATCTGCTGCTCGGGCTCGATCTGGGCGCCGACGACTACATGACGAAGCCCTACAGTCCACGCGAACTGACGGCTCGGATACGGACGCTGCTGCGGAGGGTCCAACGGGCAGCTCCCCAGGAGGACGGCGTCCTACGGGCCGGCCGGATCACCGTGGATCCCGTACGGCACGAGGTGCGCACGGGCGGCCGGCTGGTCGACTGCACGCCCGGCGAGTTCACCGTGCTGGCCACGATGGCTGCCGAGCCGGGGCGGGTGTTCACCCGGCAGCAACTTCTTGAGCGGACGCGCGGCTGGGACACCATGCCCACCGCCCGCACCATCGACATGTACATCATGAACCTGCGCAAGAAGCTGGAAGCCGATCCGCGCCGCCCCAAGCACCTGACAACCGTCCACGGCATCGGCTACAAGATGACCGCGGACCCGGCCGACGACACCTGGGCGACCCCGGCCCCGGCCCCGGCGACCGACGGTGGCTGACATGCGCCGACGCAGGGTGCCACTTCACCGCAGCCTCCTCGCCCGGCTGCTCGCCGCGTCCGTCCTCGTCGCCCTGTGCGCGGTGGCGGCAACGGCCTGGATCGCGGTCACCACCACCACGAGCGCGCTGCGCACCGAGCAGGGCCAGTCCCTCGCCGACGACATTCGGATCCACGACACGCTCATCGGCTACGCGGCCGGCCACCGGAGCTGGGACGGAGTCCAGGGGCTGGTCACCAGGCTCGCCGCCGACACCGGGCGGGCGATCACGCTCACCACTCCGTCGCGCACCCGGATCGCGGACTCCGGGCTCGCCCAGCGTCCGCTGCCGGCCCGCCCCTCGGCCCAGGTCGATCCCCTGCACCCGGACACCGCGCTGGCGGACGACCGCAGTTCCATCGACCCGCGAGCCGTCGGACCGTACCGCCTCACGAAGGAAGAACGTCGGCGTGTACGCGAGGCCGCGGAAAAGGCGATCTTGTGTCTGCGCGAGAGCGGCGCGGCCCCCCAGGTCGTCGAGTCGCCGAGCGGCCGGCTCGATTTCCGGTTCACCGATCCCGGCCTGGGACAGAAGGCGTCAGCGGTCTGCCAGCTGGCCATCCCCAGGGAGCCTCAGCCTTCCCAGCACGCGGTACTGCGGGAGCTGGCAGCACTCACCGCCACGTGCCTGAAGCTGAAGGAGCCGGACGTCATCAAGGTCGCGGACGACCTCACCTGGCAGATCGCGGGACCTGGCCAGGAGACGGTGACCGACACAGCGGCCCAGGCGTGTGTCGACGATTCGCGCCGCAAGCAGCTGCGCCCTCACGTCGCACCGCCCGCCCTGCTCTTCGTCGGCGCCCCTGGTGACCTGGACGAACCGATCGGGTTCACGCCGTCCGCCGCCACCATGGGCCGGATCGCTGCCGCCGCCGGCCTCGTTCTCGCCGTCGCCGTGGCGCTCACCGTCGCCATCGGGCTCCGGCTCATCCGCCCGCTGCGCTCGCTCATCGCCGCCGCCCAGCAGCCCGCCGAGCAGATCGTGCAGGTCCCGGTGCGGACCCACGACGAGATTGGACACCTCACCGCGGCCTTCAACGACCTCGCCGAACGCCGGCAACAGCTCGAAGAGCAGCGCAAGTCGATGGTCGCCGACGTGGCCCACGAACTGCGCAGCCCGCTGACCAACATCCGCAGCTGGCTGGAGGCGGCCGAGGACGGCCTCACTCCCACGGACCACCGCCTCCTCGCTCTCCTCCTCGACGAGGCGGTCCTGCTCCAGCGCGTCATCGACGACCTGACCGATCTGGCCGCAGCGGACGCCGGTGAGCTGACCCTGCACATCGAGCAGCTACGGACCGCCGATGTGCTCGACCGGGTCGTCTCCGCCCACCGCAGCACCGCAGAGCAGGCAGGTGTGCGACTGGACCAGCACGTCACCGGCGACACCCACGAGGCGTACGCCGACCCGATGCGACTCCAGCAGATCATCGGCAACCTGGTGAGCAACGCCGTACGCCACACCCCGAGCGGCGGCAGGGTCACGCTGCGCTCCCTCCGGGAGGAGCACGACATCCTCCTGGAGGTCGAGGACACCGGATCGGGCATCCCACCGGAGGAACTGCCGTACCTCTTCGACCGGTTCTGGCGCGCGGAGAAATCCCGCAGCCGCCGGACCGGAGGCAGCGGCCTCGGGTTGTCCATCGCCCGCAAGCTGGCAGAGGCCCACGGAGGATCGATCACCGCCCACAGCACCCTCGGCGAGGGCAGCACTTTCACCCTGCGCCTCCCGCACGCCTCCGAATGTGAGCAGAGACCCCCTTCGATGTCGTCCTGAACCTCGGCGGCACCACTCCTGAGGAGATCGCCGCCCTTGCCGGCCTGGTCGCCGACGGCGGCGCGTTGGTCAGCCCTCCCGAGGCGCTTCAACCGCTGCCACGCTGTTCCGCGCTGTGCGGCGAGAGCTGCCGCGTGATCCGGTCGAACAGCTCGGTGAGCGGCTCGCAGACGTCCCCGCCGAACGCGGTCAGCCCGTAAGTGACCTGGGGCGGCGTCGTCGGCTCGACCTCACGTCGGACCAGGCCGTCCTGAACCAGCGCGCGCAGCGTCTGGGCGAGCATCTTCTCGCTGATGCCCTGAATGCTCTCGCGCAGCTCATAGAACCGAAGGTCGTTGCGCCGCAAGGCGATCAGCACCCAGATGCCCCACCTGCTGGTCACATGGTCGACCATGTCGCGCGCCGCGCAGTCGGTGTGAAACACGTCATACCGCGCTCCGGTCCCGGCCTGTCTGTGCTGCACGCTTCCCGTCACGGCATGAGCTTACTTCAAGGTATGTCCTTATGAAAAGTAAGCCGAAGCTCCTAGCGTGAAGAAGGCCAAGACGTACTTCGACAAGGAGCTGACCGTGATTGTGGTGACCGGGGCTACGGGGAATATCGGCCGGCCGTTGACGCAGATGCTGGCCGAGACGGGCGAGCAGGTGACGGCTGTGTCACGGCGCGCCGCAGCGATGCCGGACGGGGTCCGCCATCTGTCGGCCGACCTGAACGAACCGGCCGGCCTCGCCTCCGCGGTGGCCGGGGCGAAGGCGTTGTTCCTGCTGTTGTCCGGCGACCTGCACGCAGCCGGAGCCAGCCCGGCGGACATCGTCGATCAGGCCGCGGCCGGCGGGGTCCGCCGGATCGTTCTGCTCTCCACGCTGGGCGTGGTGACCAGGCCCTTCGGGCAGACGCGGATCGCCATGCGCGCGCTGGAAGACGCGCTGCGGGAGTCCGGCCTGGAGTGGGCCATCCTGCGACCGGGCGGCTTCGCGTCCAACGCTCTGTGGTGGGCCGAGTCCGTTCGCGCGCAACAGGTCGTCGCCGCGCCCTTCGGCGACGTAGGGGTGCCGATCATTGACCCGGCGGACATCGCCGCGGTCGCGGCCGCCTGTCTGACGGACGAACGGCACACCGGCGGCATCTACGAGCTGACCGGCCCGGAAGTGATCACTCCGCGCCGGCAGGCGCAAGCCATCGCCGCCGCACTCGGCTCATCCGTGAGGTTTCACGAGCTCACCCGCGAGGAAGCCAAGGCCGCCATGACCCAGACCATGCCTGCGGAGCTCGCCGACGACACCCTGGACATCCTCGGTTCCCCCAGCCCGGCCGAGCAGCGCATCAGCCTGGATGTCCAGCGGGTCCTCGGCCGCGCCCCGCATCCGTTTGCCGACTGGGTCGCCCGCCACGTCGGCGCATTCCGCTGAAACTGGTCGATCGCCGCAACTTCCCTCGGTGTCATCGTGCCGCCCGCCGCCTGACAGCGGGGGGCGGGCGGCCGGGTGCCGTGTCCGGCCGGCCTGGACCGGAGGTGACCGTGGTGGGGGCCGCAGAGGCGCCGGGGGCGGTCGAGTCCGTCCCTGATCCGCTCCGGGGCGGGCATATGGGCCCGGGCTCGGTTCATGCGTCCCGATCGTAGATCGGGCAGGCCGGGCGGTTCCGGCCGGGGCCCGAAGGGGTACTACCTGAGTAGGTCCCCTTGGGGAGGCTGATTCGATGCCGTGGTTCGCATGGTTGCTCGCCGCCGCGGCGCTCGGCGCTGCGGAGTTCTTCACCCTGACGCTGGTCTTCGGGCTGCTGGCCGGCGCGGCACTGGTCGCTGCCGTCGTGGCCGGTGTGGGCGTCGGCCTGCTGGGTCAGCTCCTGGCGCTCGGACTGGCGGCGGCGGCCGGTCTCGCCCTCGTCCGCCCTGTCGCGATGCGGCAGCTCGCGCAGGGGCCCCTGACCCGTGAAGGCAGCGACGCGCTGATCGGCAAGCGGGCCGAGGTCATGCATGAGGTCACCGCCACCCACGGCCTGATCAAGCTCTCCGGTGAGGAGTGGACCGCTCGCGCTCTCGACGAAAGCCATGTGATCCCGGTGGGAGCGCTGGTGGACGTCATGGAGATCGAGGGCGCCACAGCCGTCGTGTATCCCCGTGAGCTCCTTCCGTGACCGGCCGAACACGCGGCGCTGAATCCGTGACGCCGCGCCCGTAGCGAGCAGCGATGGAGGAAGAAGCATGGATCCGCTGGTCATCCCTATCCTTGTGGCGGCGCTCGTCGTGGTGTTCCTCGTGGCCGCCACCGTGCGGATCGTTCCGCAGGCGCGCCGCTACAACATCGAGCGGTTCGGCCGGTACCGCAGAACGCTTCAGCCCGGCCTGAACTTCGTCCTGCCGGTGGCGGACCGCGTCAACACCAAGCTCGACGTGCGTGAACAGGTGTACTCGTCCGACCCCAAGCCGGTGATCACCGAGGACAACCTCGTGGTCAACATCGACACCGTGCTCTACTACCAGATCACCGATCCCCGGGCCGCGGCCTACGAGGTCGCCGACTATCTGCAGGCCATCGACCAGCTCACCGTGACCACCCTGCGGAACGTCATCGGCTCCATGGACCTGGAGGGGACGCTCACCTCCCGTGAGGAGATCAACGCCCGGCTCCGTGCCGTCCTCGACGACGCGACGGGCAAGTGGGGCATCCGGGTCAACCGCGTCGAGATCAAGGCCATCGATCCGCCGAACACCATCAAGGAGGCGATGGAGAAGCAGATGCGGGCCGAGCGGGACAAGCGCGCGGCCATCCTGCACGCCGAAGGTGAGCGGCAGGCCAAGATCCTCACCGCGGAGGGCACGAAGCAGAAGGACATCCTGGAGGCCCAGGGCACGCAGCAGGCCATGATCCTGCGGGCGGACGGCGAGTCGAAGGCCGTGGAGCTCGTCTTCCAGGCCGTCCACCGCAACAACGCCGACGCGAAGGTCCTGGCGTACAAGTACCTGGAGACCCTCCCGCACCTCGCCGGCAGCGACAACAACACCTTCTGGGTGATCCCGGGCGAGCTGACCGAGGCGATCCGTACCGTCACCAGCGCGTTCGGCGACCAGTCGTCCGGTACGAACCCGCCCCCGTCCGCGGAGCGCGCGGACGCGGCGGCCGCCGATGTCGCGGACAGCGACAAGGACGGCGTCGGAGCACCGGAGATCGAGCCGAACTCGACGCTCGCGCTGGACGCCGTCACCGCCGCCGACGAGGCCGCGAAGGAGGCCGCCGCAGCGGTGAGCGACGCGAAGGCCGAGGCGGAGGCCGCCGGGGAGACCCGGCTGCCGGGGCGGGGGCCGACCACCGGCGGTTGAGACGTTGAGCTGCTGAGCCGAGCCACGAAGCCACGGAGGGAGTCGCGGAGCCGCTCGGCCATCGAGCTGTCGAGCTGCTGCGCCGTGGAGCCGCTGAGCCGTCGGTCGGACGAGAGGCGTGACGAGCGGCGCTGCCGGGCCGGTGTCCCGGGGGGCTTCTGCGGCCTCTCGGACGTAAAAGTCTTTGTGCGGCTGTGCCCGTACGGCAGACTTGCTGCCGCAACTCACCTACAGCACAGGCGACTCGGGGGAATACGACGGTGAATCGCCGCCCGTCCATGCTGTTGGCCTCCTACGGGGCGTGGTGTCAGGCGATCGTCCTGTTCTTCCTCGACCCGTTGAAGCAGCAGGTCTCCGACGCCGTGCAGCCGGAGGCGACCGTGGGCGAGATCCGGCTGCTGGGGCTCTCGCTCGAAGGCTTCGCGGTCCGCGACCTGCACCACGTGCAGGGGTGGCTGCCGCAGGTGGTCTTCCTGCTGGTGAGCGGTCTGCTCACTTACGGCGTACTCCGCGGCAGTACCGGTATCAGGCCGAGGTTCGGGGCCGTTCTCGCCCTGGGGGGAGCCACGTTGCTCGCCGCGGGGGTGGCGATGCTGATCGGTCCGGCGCTGGATCCGGACGCCGCCGGTGCCGTGCCCACGTACCGTGAATGGGTCGTGCGGGCCCAGATCGGTGAAGTGCCCGGCGCGGCAGCCCAGTTCGCGCTGCTCACGCTGTGGCTGCAGGTCGCCCTCTGGCTCGTGGTGTGGCGCTACCGGGCCTGGCAACCTCTGCGGGCCTTCCTCGGGATCGGGGAGGACACCGACAGCCGCGCGGCCCAGCACGATAGCCGCGACGGCCACGAGAAGCGCGGCAGGTTGTCGCCGGTCTCCGTACGGGAGCGGCGTCGGCTCCTCTGCGCCGGGCTGATCCCGGCCGTGCTGCTCGCCGTCGCCGGGGGGCCGGTCCTGCGCCATAACCGGGTGAGGCATCTGTCCCAGGGGGCCCCGGGGTCTCCGGATGCCTCGGTCACCTTCGATCCGGACCTCTGGGACACCTACCGGCCGCCGGCCACGGTCGAGGAGTGGAGCGGTGTTCTCTATCCGGCGCTGCGCCTGCGCCCGCTCAGGACCGAACTGCTCGGCGGCTGGATCGCGACCCTGGTGGTCTGTGTCGTCTTCCTCCTGGTGCTGGCCGTGGCGCTCCGCACCCTGGCGCGGCGGGCGGCGGAGGTACGGCGGTGGCGCCCCGCGGCCCGAGTCGACCTGGTCATGAAGGGCTGGTATGCGACGGTCCTGGCGGCCGTCGTCGCCGCGTTCGTGGACGGCCGGCTGATGCGATGGTTCGCCCCGCGCGGCGAAAGCGGTGCGGCGGAGAAACATCTGGAGGTGGCCCTCGGCGACGCCGTCCGGTTCGGGGCGGCCTGGGGGTGGGCCACGGGGCTCGCGTTCCTGGGAGGGGTTCTGCTGATGATGCGACGTGCGGAGGCTTTCGCGGCCTCCCACCCCGATGAGCGCGAGGAGCAGCCGGTCGATGGCGAATAACCGACGGGGGGCCCGCAGGACGGGCGCGCTGACCCGGGCGAGCGTACGCCGGGGGAGCGGGCAGCACCCGCCGCGCCCCGAGGAGGAAGAGGCGGCGACGGGCCGGCTGCGGTTCGTGAAGAGCCCGACCACCTGGCTGCTGGGCATCCTGCTGGCCGTGGTGACCGTGACGTTCCAGGACGTCCTGACCGCGTCGGTGAAAACGATCCTGCCGCTGGACCGGGTGCCGGACCGGCTCTCCCCGCAGAACGCCATCGACGTGGTCGAGGTCAAGGACGTCAAGGACATCGGGTACTACGTGGTGCGCGACGCGGAGGGCGCCGGGAGTGCCACGGATCGGAAGATCATCGAAGAGATCTCGTCGGGCGGCCCCTGGCGGGAGGGCCGGAAGGCCGTCGACGCGGGGAACGCGGAGTGGATGATCACCGTGCAGGGCCGGGCCTCCCAGCAGGTCCGCATCACCGACATCGTGCCCGTACTGGAGGGAGGGAAGTGCGAGAAGCCGCTCAGCGGTAGCCTGGCGCACTTCCCCTCCCAGGGGGTCATGGACGTCATTCCGCTGGAGCTGGAGGTGGACGCCCCGCGCCCGCGCCTCAAGATCTCCGGCAACGGCGCCAAGGATGCCAAGCCGTTCTTCACCGGCCCCGAGGCCAAGCACATCACGTTGAACCAGAACGAGACCGAGGCGTTCATCGTCCACGCGACGGCCTCGACGGGCTATTGCCGCTGGCGGTACCGGGTGCACTACGAAGTCGGCGGCGGCACCGCGGAGACGACGATCAGCGGTCCCGGGGGCAAGCCCTTCGAGCTGACCGCGCGCATGACCGACCCGTCCGGCTACCGGAGGGTCTACTTCCCGTCCTTCGACTGCCTGCCCTCGGGGCCCCCTCCGGCGCAGCACTGGTACGAGCAGACCGGTGCGGAGTACGCCCGCGACCGGCGCAGCGGCAAGGTGCCGCCCTGCCCGAAGAGCTGAGGCGGGCCCTTGCCCCTGCCGGTACGAGGTGAGGCGGCCCCTCACCGGTATGGGGTGGGGCGGCGGCCGTCTGCCGGTAGGAGGTGAGGCGGCCCTCTACCGGTCCTCCGCCTCCACCCGCAGTTCCGTCACCCCCGCCGGCTTCTCCGGGTCCTGCGAGCGGACCGTCAGCCGTACCTTCCTGGCCGTGTCGCCCGCCAGGTACGGACGCCAGAAGCGGCCGTCCAGGGAGGTTTCCAACGTGGAGGAAGCGGGCGGTACGTCGCTCCAGCGCGGGGTCACCGCCGTGACCCGCAGCGGGCGCGCGCCCAGGTCCACCGCCAGGGAGCCCTCCGCGCCCTCCGGGGACCAGGACGTCGCCGGGCTCCCGTCCACCGCCGCCTCCGCGTACAGGCCCGGGGCCTCGGAGGTCGCCGTCACCGGGCGGCAGCGCGCCGCGTCGGCCGTCGGGGTCAGGTCGGGGCGGCGGGTGGGCAGGGTCAGCGTGGAGGCGAGGCGGCGCGGCCCCTCTTCGGTGTGGACCGTGAACGGGCTGCCCGAGGTCAGTCGGACCGTGGTCGTCCGGGGCCCGATCGCGACCTCGTACGCCGCGTCCCGGAACCGCAGGCCCTTCAGCGTGACGCCCTCGTGGAGCTGGGGCGGCAGCGTCGGGGCCAGGCGCACGCCGTCCTCGCGGAGCCTGAGCCCCGTCAGGCCGTGCGTGAACACCTGGAGGAAGCCGCCCTTCCCGGTCAGGAAGTCGTCGGCCGGGAAGCCGGACAGCGGGTCCTCCGCCCCCGCCTTGTCACCGCGCGCCTCGGAGAACAGGTCGTACGGGCCCCGCAGATACGGCCGTACCGCGCGCTGGAGGTACGTGTACGTCGAACAGCCCGGCTCCCCGATCTCCGCCGCGTCGATCGCGTGCACCGAGTCCGTCATCGCCGGGCCGTCCGGATCGGTGCGGGCCGCGTAGTAGTCGAGGGTGGCCGCCGCCGCGCCCGGCTCCATCGGCCACTCCAGCGGGTAGGTCAGCAGGACTGTGTCCGCCTGCTTGATCGTGGAGCCGTTGTACCCCGCGTACTGGAGGAAGACCTTCTTCTCCGTGTCGTACGGGATACGGAGTCCGTCCGCGACCGCGTTCCAGGCGGCGGGCGGGCGGCGGCCGAGGAGGCGGGCCGCGCGGGTCGCGTTGCGCAGGGCGGTGGCGGCGACGGCGTTGGTGAAGACGCCGTCGTCGACCCCGTTGCTGTACTCGTCGGGTCCCGCCACGTCGTTGATGGAGTAGCTGCCGTCCGCGTTCGCCGTGGCCCGGGACCGCCAGAAGTCGGCGATGCCCTTCAGCAGCGGCCAGCCGCGTGCCGCCAGCCAGTCGCGGTCGCCGGTGGCCAGGTAGAAGTGCCAGACGGCGAGCGAGACATCGCCCTGGAGGTGGTTCTGGGTCCGGCAGTGCGGCGGGTCCACACTGTGGCACTCGGAGTCCAGCCGGCCCCGGCTCGCGCTCGTCCAGGGGTAGAACAGGCCGTCGTGGCCCAGCTTCGCGGCGTTCGCGCGGGCCGCGCCGCGCGTGCGGTAGCGGTACTCGACGACCGAGCGGGCCAGCTCCGGGCGGGTGGCGAGCAGCCCGGGGAACATCCACGTCTCGGCGTCCCAGAACACCAGCCCCGCGTAGTTGTCGCTGGTCAGGCCAGCCGGGGCGATGCTGTTCGCGGACCCGCGCCGGGTGCTCGCCAGCAGCCCGTACTGGGCGGAGCGCAGCCAGCCCTGCAGCTCGCGGTCGCCCGGGACCAGGACGTCGGCGGACCAGGCCTCGCGCCAGGCCGCCTCGTTCGCCGCGAAGACCCGGTCCCAGCCGCGCCGCGCCGCCCGGTGCGCCGCCTCGCGGGCATCCTCGGCGGGGGCGGCGGAGGTGAGGGCGGTGTCGACGCCGACGTACTTCTCGAAGGTGTACGTCCGGCCCGCGCGGACCGGGGTCGCGTGCGGGGAAGAGGCGGGCCGCAGGGTCTCGACCACGCCCGCGCCGCGCCGCATCGCCTGGGCGAGCGCCCCCTCGACCCCGGTGCCGAGCGTGCGGAACGTGCCGTCCTCGCGCAGCGTGATCCGGCGTGCGCCCCGCTCGTCGAGCCGGCCGGTGACGGTCGCGGTGCCGCTCCAGCGCGGGGTCATCCGCAGGCGTACGGCTCCGGTGTGGACGTCCGCGCGGTTGGCCAGGACGTCGTAGGTGAGGTCGGTGGCCCGGCCGTCGGCGGTCGTCCAGCGCAGCGAGGTGCGGACGAGGCCGCAGGAGAGGAAGACGGTCTGGCGGTAGTGCGAGATCCGGCCGGCCGGGGTGCCCGTGCCGAGGGTCTCCTTGCCGACGCCCACGTCGACGGTCGTCCAGCTCGGCAGCGCGGCGACCACCTCGCGGCCCTCGGCGACGGGCTTGTCCGCCGCGTACAGCCCGGAGACGAACGCGCCGTCGTAGCGGGGGGTGTAGAGCGGCCAGCCGGTCTTCTCCCCGGTGCTCGCGTATCCGGCGCCGGTGGCGGGGACGCGGTGGCCGAGATAGCCGTTGCCGACGTACGGGTCATAGCCGTCGGCCTCTCCGAAGCGGGTGGAGGCCGGCGCCCAGGTCGGGTCGGAGGCGTCCCCGCAGGCGGGGGGACGCGCACCCGGGCCGGGGGACGCGGGGGAGTCGGCCGGGCGGCCCTCGCCCGGCAGCGGTACGGGGTCGGGCCCGGCGGCGGTGGCGGCGGGCGGCAGCGGGGCGATCAGGGCGGCCACGACCATGGGGGCGAGGGCGAGGGCGGAGACGCGCGGGAGGCTCACGGTACGAAGGTAGGGAGGCGGCCGCACGGTCGACCGCCACGGCGCGCGAAGGCCCCGCACCGGAGGCCCGGCTGCCCGCCGGATGGAGCAGATCCCGCCATCGGGGATGCCTGCACCGTCGGGCCACCGCCGCGTGCAGGCGCCCCGCACCGGTGGTCCGGCTGCCCCCTGGATGGAGCAGATTCCGCCATCGGGGATGCCTGCACCGTCGGGCCACCGCCGCGTGCAGGCGCCCCGCACCGGTGGTCCGGCTGCCCGCTGGATGGAGCAGATTCCGCCATCGGGGATGCCGGCACCGCCGGGCCGCGAACGCGGGACGCCCTGCGCCGCCGGGCCGGGGTGACCACCGTTCCGGGGTGCCCTGTGCCGCCTGGCCGGCGTAACCCGCCCTTACGGGAGGCCCTGCGCCGCCACCCCGGACGTCCTTGGCCGCCGGGCCGGCCCCTCCCTACCCCCGGACCGCCCACCACAGCCCGCCCGCCCTACCCCGCCATCCCCGACTTCAGCCCCGCCCCGCACAGCGGCACCACCACGCTGCCCGCCACGGTCTCGCCCCCTTCCCGTACCGCCGCCCAGCACGCCACGCCCGTCGTCTCGACGTAGAACCCGCGTGCTGCCAGGTCCTGCTGGGCCTCCCGGATGCGGTCCTCCGGCGCCGTCAGGAACGTGCCGCCCGAGGCCCGTACCGCTGCCAGGATCTGGCGGGCGCGCGGCGGGCGGGGGATCGCGATGCCTTCCGCGAGCGTGGGGGCGGCCGGGGTGCCGTCCTCGGCCGGAAGCAGGTCGTCCGCGCCCGCGTGGAAGGCCGCGGCCAGCGGGGAGACCGCCTCGGCCTGGACGGCGATCAGGCGGGGGCGGGTCTCGATCAGGCCCAGCGCGTGCAGTTCGGCGACCGCCAGCGCCGCGCCCAGCAGCAGGGTGCCGTTGCCGACCGGGACGGCCAGCGCGTCCGGCAGCCGGCCGCCGAGGTCCTCCCAGAGCTCGTACACGTACGTCTTCGTCCCATGCAGGAAGTACGGGTTGAAGACGTGCGAGGCGTAGAAGACCCCTGGTTCGTCGGCCGCCGCCCGGGCAGCCAGGGCTGTCGCCTCCCGACCGCCGGGGACGGTCACCAGGTGCGCGCCGTGGGCCCGGATCTGCTCGGTCTTCTTGGGCGATGTGCCCTCGGGGACGTACACCGTGCACGCGAGCCCGGCCCGCGCGCAGTACGCCGCGACCGACGTGCCCGCGTTGCCCGTGCTGTCCGCGACCACCCGGTCCGGGCCCAGCCGCCGGGCCAGCTCCGCGAGCATCACCGCGCCCCGGTCCTTGAAGGAAAGCGTCGGCATCAGATAGTCGAGCTTCGCCGAAACGGTGTCCGTGAGCCCTACGAGAGGGGTGCGGCCCTCGCCCAGAGAGATCGCCGAGGAGTCGAGCGGGAGGAAATCCTTGTAACGCCACAATGAATCGATCCGGGCGGAAAGCGCGTTCACCCCGATACCCCGCGCGGGGGTGAAATCGAGATCCCAGGGCCCCCGGCACACCGGACAACACCAGGTCAGCGCGGTGATCGCGGATCGCGTCCCATCCACTGGACAGTAATAGAACGTCATGTCCGCCAGCATGTCAGGCATATGGCAGGTGAAGGACGGGCGTATGAAACACCCCAAGGCACCCTTGTGAGTTCGCCATGGATCGGTCAATCTTTCGCTGGCAGCAGGGCATGCCGCTCACCGGACGACGCAGAACATGGGGCGTTCCGATGGCTGATTTGTCATGCCCCTGTCGGGAGTCGGTCGTGCGGCTCCGGCACCACCCCCCACCAGAGCACCGCCTATGAGGAGGACCCCTCACATGTCAGTGATGCGTCACACCCCCCATGCCCGTCGAAGACTCGCCGCGGCGACCGTCATAGCCACCGCAGCCGCCGTCGCCCTCGCCACCGCCGCCCTTCCGGCGACCGCGGCCGAGCGCGCACCCGAAGGCGTGATCCTGAACGCGGACGCTCCGGGAACCATCAGCGACAGCTACATCGTCACGCTGAAGGACTCGGCCGCGAAGTCGGACTCCGCCAAGGGCAAGGCCCTCGCGAAGGAATACGGCGCGAGCATCGAACGGACCTACCGCGCGGCCCTCAACGGCTACGCGGTCGAGGCGTCCGCCGCGGAGGCGAAGAAGTTCGCCGCCGACCCGGCCGTCGCGTCCGTCTCGCAGAACCGCACCTTCACGGTCTCCGCCACCCAGAACAACCCGCCCTCCTGGGGGCTCGACCGGATCGACCAGCGGAACCTCCCGCTGGACCAGCGCTACACCTACCCCGACAAGGCCGGCGAGGGCGTCACCGCCTACGTCATCGACACCGGGGTACGGATCAGCCACAGCGACTTCGGCGGCCGGGCCTTCAACGGCTACGACGCCGTGGACGACGACAACGTCTCGCAGGACGGCAACGGCCACGGCACGCACGTGGCGGGCACCGTCGCGGGCACGGCCCACGGCGTCGCCAAGAAGGCGAAGATCGTCGGCGTCCGCGTCCTGAACAACCAGGGCTCGGGCACCACCGCGGGGGTCGTCGCCGGCATCGACTGGGTGACGGCGAACGCCGTCAAGCCCGCCGTCGCCAACATGAGCCTCGGCGGCGGCGCCGACGCGGTCCTCGACGCGGCCGTGCGCCGCTCCATCGCCTCCGGCGTCACCTACGCCGTCGCGGCGGGCAACGAGTCGACCAACGCGAACACCAAGTCCCCGGCGCGCGTGACCGAGGCCATCACGGTCGGCTCGACGACCAGCACCGACGCCCGCTCCAGCTTCTCCAACTACGGCGCGGTCGTGGACATCTTCGCGCCCGGTTCCTCGATCACCTCGGCGTGGCACACCGGCGACAGCGCCACGAACACCATCTCCGGCACGTCGATGGCCAGCCCGCACGTCGCCGGCGCGGCCGCCCTCTACCTCGCCGACAACCCGGGCTCGACCCCCGCCCAGGTCTCCGCCGGCCTCGTCGCGGCCTCCACCCCCGGAGTCGTCGGCAACCCGGGCAGCGGCTCGCCGAACCGGCTGCTGTACGTCGGCGCGGGCGACACCAACCCGCCGGAGCCGGGCAAGAAGTTCGAGAACACCACCGGCTACGCGGTCAACGACAACGCCACCGTCGAGTCCCCGGTCACCGTCACCGGGATCAGCGGCAACGCCCCGGCCGCGCTCCAGGTCCCGGTGAACATCTCCCACACCTACATCGGTGACCTGAAGATCGACCTGGTCGCGCCCGACGGCTCGGTCTACAACCTGAAGGCGTACGGCTCGGGCGGCAGCGCCGACAACGTGGTCACCACGTACACGGTCAACGCCTCCTCCGAGGCCGCCAACGGCACCTGGAAGCTCCGGGTCAGCGACAACGCCCGCTACGACACGGGCCGGATCAACAGCTGGGCGCTCCAGTTCTGACCGGTCCCGCCCCGGCGGTGCACCACCGACCAGCGTGAGACAGCGTGAGAAGGGCCGGGACGGTCGCGTCG